>JBBSDR010000863.1:0-4116 GCA_038240465.1 Gemmatales bacterium | reverse complement strand
CGCGGACCCCAGTCGCGGATCGTGAACCCATCCAGCACCTCCAGTTCCCATCCTTCGACGTCAACCGACAGAATGTCGATCTTTTTCACCTCGGCTGCATGCGTTCGCAGGATGGTGTCCAGTTTGCGCAGTTTCACCTGGATGACTTCCGAGGTCAAATCCGGACGCAGCGCCCGATAGCTCTCCTTGATTGCCAGGGAGGAGAACGACTCGAACGTGAGGTCGCAGCCCTTGTAATTCCCGTCGGAGCGAACGACGTTGAAATCGACGCCGTCCCTGTCTTCGTTCCCGACCGCGTATTGCAGGACGGAATAGCCGCGCTTTCGATGGGCCTCGCAGAAGGCGGGATTGGGTTCGATCGCGATCACGCGCCAGCCGTGGTCGCGAAAATGCTGGCTGACGGACAGCGCATCGGGAGAGGCGGCGCCCACCTCGACGATCACTCCGCGATAGGAGAAGTCCGCGTAAAAGGAATCGCGGACCAGGCGGTCGATCTCGTCTTCGGCGTAGTAGGCCGGTGTCATGTCAATCGCTCCTTTGACGGGCCAGGGGAACGGATGCGGTCCGATTCGCATGCTGTGCTGTCGAATGAGGTGTTCGTCACGGAAGTGGCGGAAGTCTACTCGATTGATTCGCAAAGGATCAAGTCGAGAGGACCGTGTGGGTGTCCCTGCCGCATGGGAAGGCAAGTGAGTTCCACCACTTGCCCCCGATCTCCGCCAAGGAACGTCACGAAATACCTTCTTGCCGCTTGCGGCTTGGCGGGCGTTAGTAGGCGGTCCGCGAAACCCCAAGCGGCAAGAAAGAGGTAGGTTGTTTCGCAACCGTTCCCAGGCTGGGGAAAGGGGGCGAAAGACAACACACGCTCCGTACCCGATACCAGGGGCATTCTCCGATTGACCGTTTCCAGGAGGATTGCTAGTTATCGGAGCCTTCCCGGGAGGTGGCTGGCGTCCTCCCGGGGTTCGTCGAGCGACGAGAGAGTAACCCGCGGACGCTGGAATGTCTGGGGTATCCGGCACGGAGGCAGCAAGGCATGTCCCCCCATCTCAGTCTCATTCTTCCAGCGTACAACGAAGTTCGCTCGATTCGCCAGACCCTCCGGTTGACGCGCGAGTACCTCGGGAAGCAGTCGTATTCGTTCGAGGTAATCGTCGCGGCGGATGGGGAAGACGGCACACGCGAGGCGGCCCGCGAAGAAGCGGCCGGCGACAGTCGCGTCGTCGTCATGGGCGAACCGGGGAGACACGGCAAGGGACGAGGGATTCGCCTGGCCGTGCGGCAAACGCGCGGCGCCATCGTCGGCTTCGCCGATGCGGATTACAAGACTCCGATTGAGGAAGTCGATAAGCTGCTTCCCTGGCTCGACCGGAAATATGACGTGGCGATCGGCTCGCGCGCCGCGGAAGGCGCCCATATCGAGAGCCAGGCGCCGCTGGTCCGGCGCATCGGCTCGCGAGTGTTCGCTCTGGGTATGCATTTGCTGATCGGACTCTGGGACATCTCGGATACCCAGTGCGGATTCAAGCTCTTCCGCGGCGACGTGGCCCGCGATCTCTTCTCGCGCCAGCGCATCGACAGTTACATGTTTGACGTCGAGGTGCTGCATCTGGCGAAAAAGAGCGGCTATCGCATCAAGGAAGTGGGCGTCCGCTGGCGCGGGGATGACGACTCACGGCTGCAACTGGTGAGCGGAAACTGGCGGAACTTTCTCGATATCCTGCGAATCCGCTTTGGCCGTGCCGCGAAACGCCGCCAGGTTGACGCCGCCGGTGCCAGCGTTTCTCGGTCCGCCTGAGAGGCGTTTTCCTCAAGGAGTCCAATCCATGGAAGGCACGGACGACCAGCAAGATCATGCCAGGCAGTCGCCGGCAAGGTTTGTCAGGTGCGGCTTTCCCGTCCTCGCGGCGGGATGCCTGATTCTGACAGTGATCTTTGGTATGGGCGTCCACAATCGCCATCCAGCCTGTTACAACTCGGACGACCTGACCCTCGCGGATTTCGCCGACGACCTCCTCGGCGGCGCCCCCGTGCGCGGCTGGCACCTGCCCGGCGCCTCGTATCTCTTTCCGGATTTTGTCTTCCTCCTTCCCAGCCGGCTCTTCTTCAAAGACCTTTCCGATTCGTGGCTGGCTTACAGTTTCCTCTACTACACGGCCGCCGCGATTGCTCTGACCTGGATCGGTTGTCTGCTGGGCCTGTCCCGGCGGCGAGCCTGGAGCTGCGCCTGTCTCGGCATCTGCCTGATGCTGGTCAGTAGTTTCGACATCGACCCCGCCTCGAGCGTTCGACCCAAGGAACAGATGCGCGCGGGGACCCACCTGGGGATCGTTATCCCCGGCTTGTTTTTCCTCGCTTACGTCCTTCGCGGCGTCCAGCGTGGGTTCCGGCCGCTCGGTGTGCTGACCTGCGTGTTGCTCACCGGGATGGCCGTCTTTTCCGATCGCTTGCTGCTGGCGGAGTTCCTCGTTCCCATGTGCGGCGCCGTCCTGCTCGTCTGGCTCGCGGGAGGAGTCAGTTCGCGCCGGCTTCTTGTCCTGCTGGGTATCACGTTCCTCGCCTGTCTCGTGGGTGCGGTCTGCAAGGTCTGTCTCGTGCGGATGGGATTTCGCTTCCTCGAGATCGACTACATGATGGAGATCAACACCCCGGCTCAGGTGCTGGGACACTTCAAGGCGTTCTGGAATTACACCAGCAATCAAACGGCGGCCTGGACGCTGGTCTTCCTGTTCGTCGCGCTAACCCTGGCCAGGCTGCGCGGAGCGCGGCCGCGCATTGCCGAGGGTGGACCGGCCACGGCGGCGGTCCTGTTCACCCTGGCCGGCCTGCTCTGCTTGCTGGGGAATTTCGTGCCGTTCTTCATCTTGCACGAGCCTCATGTCGCTCAACTGGAACGCTATGGCCATCCCCTGTTCGTGATGCCCGGATTGCTGGTGCTGCTGCTCTGGCAATGTCATACCCTCGGCCAATCATCCCGGCTTGCCAATGCGGCGGTGCTGGCCACGCTCCTGTTCGTCGGCATGAAACTGGGAGCGCAGGTCCAGAACCACGGCTGGCCGGTCCTGCACCAGCCCTATCCGCGGCTGGCACAGGTCCTTGATGGACTTGCCCGTGAACGAGGGTGCCGGCACGGCCTGGCCGGCTACTGGCACTCGCGATACATGCGCTACTTGACGAAGGAGAGAGTGGTCGTGAGCGGCGTCTATGTGAACGGCGATCCGCTCCTCCACGGCGAAAACCCGGATACTTTCCTTTCCGAGGATCACGCCGATCTTTCTGCCCCGGTGTTTCGCTTCGTTGTCATCGATCGCGAATGGCTCACCGAAGCAGCGGTCCTCAAGCGGTTCGGACAACCCGGGGAGAAACTGTCTGTCCCGGATGCTGGCCCCAACGGCGCCTCGGTTGAGATCTGGCTGTACGAGCGCATTGACGACTCGGTATTGAAGGAGTTTGTCGATTGCCTGCTGGCCCGTCGCTACGAGCGTCTTTGCCGCCCCGCCGGTAGTTGTCGCGTACCGCAACTGGAAAAACCCAGGGATGCGTTTCGACCCACAAGCCCGGCGAACTTCGTCGTCGGCCTGCAACCGGAAACAGAATTCCGCGTCTCCTACACTCAAGCCGTCCAGGCGGACCTGCTGGACGTCGCCGCCAATCTGGAAGCGGAGTTCGAGGTGGACTTCCAGCGCAACGGCGCGACCGTGGGCAAGGTTGTCGTACCGCGGGCGTCGCGGGTCGGTCCGTTCAACGAGTACGGACCCGTCCACATGCGCTCGCGTCTGGTGCCTCTGCCGGAGTCGGTCCGCAATCGAAAATGGGACGAGGCTGTGATTCGCGCGCACGGTCCGGCTCCCACGTTAATCGCGCATTTTCTCGTGTTCCAGACAGAGGAAGCCGCTTCTCAACGCCGATAGGAGAGTTCACGGATGAAACGCACCCCGTCTTGTAGCCGAAGTCGCCAGACTACGGGCCAGCAAGGCACCCGAAGTCTGGCGACTTCGGCTACAAGGGAGCTTCTTTCTTACCGAGGGAACAGGAGAGTTCACGGATGAAACGCTTGATTCATGCGATTCTCGACAACCCGCGCGTGTTCGAGTGGCAGCAGCGCATCTGCAATCG
>JBBSDR010000862.1:0-4123 GCA_038240465.1 Gemmatales bacterium | reverse complement strand
GGGCGGGCCGGCCCCCTCCGGGGCCGCGCCCGGGGGGGGGGGCGGGGCCCCGGCCCGGCGGGTCGTCCCGCAGGCCCCGGCCCGCTCCTCCCCCCCCCCCCCTCGCCGGGCGAAAGGATGGGAGCGTTCCATGATGTGGGGATCACAGGCGACATGCGAGCGAAGGGCGGGGATTATCCCCGCCGGGACAAGTCCGGCGGCATAGAACACAGAGCAGACCGTTTGTTCGGGAACACCTGACGTGCCGTCAAGGGGATGTCGTATGCGCCGGGCCGTCCTTCCGTGGATAATCATCGCCTTCATCTGTCAGGAAGGAATCTGCCGCGGCCAAACGGACCGCATAGTCCTCGTCGCGGGAGGGGGCGCTGAGACAGGCGACAGCCTTGCAACCCGGGCCAGGCTCCAGGCTCCATTCGGCGTGGATCTCTCGCAGCCGGGCAATGTTTACTTCGTCGAGATGATCGGTCAGCGCGTCTGCCGCGTGGATGGCAAAGGCAGGCTCGCCGTGGTCGCCGGCTCGGGCAAGAAGGGCAATGCCGGTGATGGCGGACCAGCGCTCAAGGCCGAGTTCAATGGGCCACACAGCCTGGCCGTCATGCCCGATGGGGACATCTATCTTGCGGACACCTGGAACAATCGCGTGCGAAAGATCGACGCCCGGACGGGCGTCATCAACTCGTTTGCGGGAACAGGAGAAAAGGGCTTCGGCGGCGATGGCGGACCAGCCGCGAAGGCAAAGTTCGGCGGCGTCTACTGCGTGGCTCTGGACCCGCGTCGTGAGCGGCTTTTCGTGGCGGACCTCGACAACCGGCGCATCCGAACGATCGATCTCAAGAGCGGCGTGGTCACCACTGTCGCCGGCAATGGCGAAAAAGGCGTTCCCGAGGACGGCGCCGAGGCGGTCAAGGCACCGCTGGTGGATCCCCGCGCGGTAGCGGTGGACGCAAAGGGGAACGTCTACATTCTGGAACGCGCCGGTCATGCCCTGCGCGTCATGGACAGCCAGGGCAAGATTCGCACCGTTGCTGGCACGGGCAAGCCGGGAGCGAGCGGTGAAGGCGATGCGCGGCAGGCGACGTTGAATGGTCCCAAGCATCTGTGTATCGACGCGGCCGGCAATGTCCTGATTGCCGATACGGAGAACCATCTGATCCGCAGGTATCTGCCTGGGACCGGCAAGATCGTTCGCGTCGCCGGGACAGGCAAGAAGGGCAATGCGGGATTGGGCGGCGCGCCGGAGAAGGTTGAGTTGAGCCAGCCGCACGGCGTCTACTTTTCTTCAGCGGGTGTTCTGTACATCGCGGACAGCAGCAACGACCGTGTCCTGAAAATCGAACGCGGGGAGTGAGACGGTTTTTCGCTCCCTGGCGTGAGCAATGACAGGCGACGGACGAGCGAGCGGCGGGGTTTATCTTTGCTTCACCGGCACGCTGACGCTGTGCCGCTCGCCCGGAACCGGCACGCTGACGCTCTGCCGCTCGCCCCGGAACCGGCACGCTGACGCTGTGCCGCTCGCCAGCTCGTTACACCCCCGTTACATAATTCCGACTCACGGGAACAACTTTTGTGAGACAATGACCGTCTTAGGTGCGGAGGCGAAATTGTCGGCCCCGAAGCCATAGCCGAAAAACGCTGCCGACAGCAGACCTCGCCCAGACAAAGGATCCTTTCCCATGAGTCCCACTCTCGTTCGACCGACACGGTCCAGTGCCGGCAGCCACAAGGGCCTTGCCCTCGGTCTGGCTGCCGCCCTCGTCATGCTGCTCGCGGCCCCGCTGCAGGCCGGGCCAATCTTCTTCACCGGCCAACTGAAGGACGGCAAGTTCGTCCCCGGCACGGACGCCTCCCAGGGCTACTGCGTGCGCTACAGTTCCGCCTCCGTCGCCGTCGAGGACGACAAGGCGTCCGTGCAGATCGACGACCTCATCGACGGCCATGAGAAAGAAGTCCAGGCCGTTTGCCTCATCCCTCTGCCGGCCGGCGCCGATGGCAGCGACATTCGGGTGACTCTCGGCGCGCCCGGGACTCGTCCGACCATCCTCGGCGACGCGACCTTCCTCAGCGCGGCGAAGACTCAGGATATCCTCGAGGCCGTGGCGCGCGGCACCGGCTCGGGCAAGCTGTTCGCCTACAGCGGCCGGCCGGCTATCCTTATCCCGACCGTTCGGCTGCAAGGCAAGCTCCAGATGATCGTGAGCTTTCGCACGCCCGTTCGCACTTCCCAGGGTATTAGCTGGTTGAACTGCCCCCTGCCCGCCGCCGGCTGGGCAAAGGCCCCCGTCGATCGAATGGCGCTCACGGTCAACCTGCGCACCAAGGAGCCGCTCCGCAGCGTCTTCAGCCCGACGCACAACGCCACGATCACTCGCAAGGGGCTGACCGAGGCCACGGCCAGCGTGAAGGCCGATCACTGGTCCGGCCTCGATGAGTTCCGCCTCTTCTGGGTTGCCGACAAGGACGACCTCGGTTTGCGCGTGCTGGCTCATCGCGGCACCGGCAAGGAAGACGGTTTCTTCATGCTCATGGGCAATCCCACCGGGGCCGCCGTCGAGAAGGCTGTCGAGAAGGACGTCATTTTCGTGCTGGACACCAGTGGCTCGATGCGCGGCGAGAAGATGGAGCAAGCCCGCTCCGCCATCGACTACTGCCTGGAACACATCAACCGCGGCGATCGCTTCAACGTCATCACCTTCGGCACGGCCGTGACCAGTTTCCGCGATGAACTGGTTGCCGCCGCTCCCGCCACGGTCACGGCTGCACGCGAGTTCGTTGAGAACGTGATCGCCAACGGCCAAACCAATATCTCGGGCGCGCTGGAGAAGGCCCTGGCCGGCAAGGCCGATCCCACCCGGCCGCGCATCATGATGTTCCTCACCGATGGCGCGCCGACTGTCGGCGAACGAATCCCCGAGAAGATCGTCGAACAGGTCAAGAAAGCAAATACGAACGGCACCAAGGTCTTCGTCATGGGCGTCGGCAACGACGTCAACGCCCACCTGCTCGACCGCCTCGCCGAGGTGACCGATGGCTCCAGCGAGTATGTGGCCCCCAAGGAAGAACTCGATGCCAAGGTCGCCGGCCTCTACGATCGCCTCTCCCATCCGGTGCTGTCCGGAGTGCGGGTCTCCTTCGGCGACATGGGTGCCAAGTCGGTGTTGCCGTCGAAGCTGCCCGTTCTGTTCAAGGGCAGCGAGATCATGATGGTGGGCCGCTACAAGGAAGGCGGCAAGCAGACGATCACCATTTCCGGTACGCTGTCCGGCAAGCCGATGAAGTACACCTGCGAGGTTAATCTGCCCAAGAGTTCTGGCGAGCCGCGAGCGGCAGCGACCGGAGAATCGAACGAATTCCTCGCGCCGTTGTGGGCGGCCCGGCAGATCGGCTATCTGCTTCAGGAAATCCGCCTGCATGGCGGAGACAAGGAACTGATCGGTGAAGTGGTGCGACTGAGCCATGAGTACGGCATCGTCACCGAGTATACCTCGTTCGTCGCCATGGGTGGCGCGGGCGGAGGCAAGGACATGATGTACAAGGAAGCGGAAAGCCGCATTCGGGCGGCCCGCGGAGAGCAGGCGGGACAGTGGGCGGTCAACCAGGCGGCCAACGACAAGGCCCTGCAAGGGAAGGCCGTCGCCGGCCCCGAGGCCAACTCCTATCGCGACCGCCGCGGCCAGGTGACTGCCCTGCAAAACGTCACCCAGATCGGCCGCCGTGCCTTCTACCTCCAGGACGGCCAGTGGACCGATGCGGAGGAGGCCGGGAAACGCAAGACGCGCGTCGTCAAGCTCTTCAGCCCGGAATACTTCGAGTTGCTCAAGAGCGATGCCACGTTCAAACGCGCACAGCAACTGGGCTGGGCGCTGTCGATGAACGTCGGCGAGGAGCGCATCGTCATCGAGAAGGATGGCAAGCAAAAGGACGAGGAACTCAAGAAGCGTTCGCAGCCCACCGAGATCGATCCCGGCCTGAACCAGGGCAACTTCGAGCAGCGCATCGGCCCAGGCCGCCCAGGTCTCCCGTTCCAGAACAAGGACCTGCCCAACAAGAAGCAGTTGATTCCGCAGAACCAGCTTCCCAACCGCAACTAATCGAATGGCGAGCCGGGAGCGTAAGCGACCGGAGT
>JBBSDR010000861.1:0-4124 GCA_038240465.1 Gemmatales bacterium | reverse complement strand
GTAACGTGGAGCATCATTCGTTTCATTCCACTCGTCCCACACCCCCTCCAGGGAGCGGAATCGGTCGGGGTGCGCAGAAGGGGATAGCAGATTGTTGTGATGAGTGTACCTTTCGGCTCTCGACACCTTTCTTCGGCCGCTTACGCTGCACGCTGTCGCCTTCCCCTCTCCCCCGCCTTCAGGTAGGATTCCCGCGTTCTCGCCCGCCCACGGCAAGGAGGCTCACTCATGCTCTCGCACGCTTTGCTCACCCTGATGCTGGCCAGCCCGCCAGCGCCGATCCCCGTCGAGACGGTTCGGACATTCGACCTGGGCAAGATGACGTTCGAGGAGGCGAAGCGGCTTGACGGGAAGACAGTCCGGGTGTCGTTCAAGATGATCTGGATGTGGGCAGGTCTTGGTGGGCCAACGGTAGTCCAGGCAAGCAGTGATCTCGGCTTCCGAACCGTTTCTTATCCGGCTGAACTTGCAGGAGTCCCCGGCAATGTCCGCGAGCGATGCTTTGCGGAGGGCGTCATATGCACGAGATTCGTTCCGGCTCACGTCACCAGCGGTGTCGCCTACCCCGAGGTTCGCGATGTCGGAGTGAGGGACGCGCGGCCGGTCAGACCGTGACCGAAGCCTGCCACCTTGACAGTTTCGTGCCAGACCGCCGACTTTAGTGCCAGCCGGGAGTTGTGTGCCAAAGCTCTGGTCAGGTCGCTCGAATGCGTTCCAACTCGCCGATTGCGTATCAGGTCGCTCGAATGCGTATCAGGGCTTTGCAACGCATTAGCCGAAAACGGTAATTTGGGGAAGGTGGGGAGCTACCTATCTTCTCCAGCTTTCCAATTTGGGCTATTGCGTTGCAAAGCCGCGTATCAGAGGGCGAATGCGTTGCAAAGCCCCTTTGGTCCCCGATTGTCCCTTGAGGAACGAACACTGACAAAATGCACAGCGTATGGGCAGCGTCCAGTCTAATCTTGATTGTTTTTCACTTTTTCTCTTGACAGCCACGCATGAGGCAATTATCGTACATGTACGATAATTGCCTCATGCGTGAAAAAGAAGAATTTGAGGATTGACTTTTCAACCTCCCAGTCTTATGCTGTGCGTAGCACAGCATAAGACTGGGAGGTTGACCGTGGGCGTTCATGTGGATTGGCAGAACTCGTTCCTCTCATCCCTCATCGAGCGATTGTCGCAAGAGCCGTCGATGTCGCTGAACCCTCACTGCCTTTCAGAGCGCACTCTCTACGACTTGTTTGACGAGTTCAGGATGCCGTCGGGCATTCCTCAGCCACCCAAAAGGCAAAGGAAACAGTGGCTCGAAGAGATTGGTCTTCTGACGCTGATCCCGATTGATGAATATCCGAAAGGCTCAACGCCGAATACACGATTCTACCGGCTGGACATTACAAAGAAGTCGCGATCACACCCCAGTCCGCTCGAACTCTTACAAGCTTACGACAGCACAGGCGTGATTTGCTACTTTACCGCAGTGGCATTTCACACTCTCACAACACAACCCCCAGTCCATCATCACCTCGCGATACTCACCGAGCCCCGGACGAGAACTGTCACGACGTCCTCAAGCCCGGAAGCAAGCAGCCGGCCCCCGCGGGCAAAGGCTGACCCTCTGGGTACCCGACTCTTCACTTGCCAGGGGATTCCCTATTACCGAACATCAAGGGAGAAGAGACTCCTCAGCGGAATCCAAACCCGCTGTTTGAGCGCGACGGCATTGATCCGGATTACAACCCTGGAACAAACCTTACTGGATACTCTTCATCGGCCGATCAGTTGTGGTGGACCGGCAGTGGTGACGGAAGCCTGGGAGCAGGGACTGCGCCGCCTCAATGAGGACAAGCTGGCGCGCCACCTTCAAGACATGGACCATCTGCCCATCGCTCAGCGATTGGGCTATGTTCTTGCCGCGCTTGATTACCAGCCAGGGCCGTCGCTGAAGGCCACACTCGATTCCTATTTGGCGCGGCTAAATCCCGATGATCCCGCAGCATGCCAGCAACTTTTTCCTGGCGTGCGGTACGAACACCTTCATCATCCGTGGTTAGTTTATGGACCAGACTAACTCTCTTCGCGCAGCGGACCGATGGCATTTAGCGGTCCTCGATGAGATATTCAAGGCGCTTGCCACTTCTCGTGAGTTGTCGCAACTGTTGATCTACAAAGGCGCGCGTGTATTGCGGCTCCGCCTTCGGGAGAATCTGCGCGCCTCGTTTGACATTGATGCGAGCCTCGCCAACTTCGCGGCGAACGCGGCAATGGCCGCCAATGAAAGCACCCGCGAAGCGATCCGGGGTCTCGTGCACCGAGCGATCGACGACTTTTTTGAAAGCCAGGAACCAGTGAGGTATAAACTGGAGAGTTCCACGCTCATCAATAGGCGACAGAGGGGTCCTCATCCGCGAGGGTGGGACGTCTACTGGCTCGAGTTGACCGTACAGGATCTTGCGGGAGAAACCGCTGGGGGAGCGGCGCCAGGTCAGTTGCGGATCGACCTTGCAGCCGCGGAGTTGTTTTCCGAACGGTCGGTTTCACCGCTTGAGTTCGATGGCCGGACGATCAATGCAATCACGCTCGAGAGGATCGCAGGCGAGAAACTTCGCGCCTTTTTGAGTTCGTTGCCGTACTATCGGAAGAAAATCGGCGAGCGGGCGGGGCCTCCTCGCGTGAAGGACCTCTACGACCTGGTGCGGATCGTCAGGCGGCAACCTGTGACGGCTGGCGATTTCTGGAATACAGCCGGCAGCGAGTTTCGGTTGGCCTGTCAGTCTCGTTGCATTGACTGCGGTGGTTACATCTCGTTTCGGGAGAACTGGGAGAATACCGGGGAAATATATGCCGCTGATCCGACACTGCCGGCTGATGTGACGTTTGAGCAAGCGGAAGAAACGCTCGATCGGATAACGGAGTTCCTGATGGAGAGCAGGATCATTCCGTTCTCCTTTGAGCTTCCGGAGATCGCCGAGGCCGCGGAGTAACCGCCGATGAGGAAGTGAGAACCGAGCCGCTCGGAGAAGGTCCGCCAAGAAATCCGGGAGGTGATCAATGCGGGGTCTGGCCCTTTTTTCTTCTAGGGGGGTATCACTATGCGAAGAACATCATGCTTCAGTGTCTCCTGTACCATTCTGACAGGTTTGACCATCATCGGGTTTCTGTGGGGATTAGAAGTAAGAAGGCAAGTGGGAAAACCGGAGCCGAAAGCCATGTCCAAAATGGTCAGAGACCTCGCAAACCGAAACCCGCCACCAAAGATCGTAATGGCGAGTCCTCCACGGCCGGAATCTCTCACTGTTCCCCTTTTCCCGAAAAACTATAACTGGGAAGAACAAAACCGTGTTGTGGGGATCCTTCGCAAACTGCGTCGCGATACGACGGATGAGGTATGGGAAGAATTTGTCCGACAGGCAGAGAACCCACAATACTCGCTTACCCTGATCGATGAGGATGAGAATGCAACGAACTGCTCAATTGGTTCTTTCTGCGGACCAATGGCGTACATTCGTCTGACTCATGCGTTCAGTCGCCATCTCCCTCTTAACCCAAATCCGACCAAGTTCGGACGGAAGATTTCCCTGGACATCGACTTAGGCGTTTCATTAGTGAAATGGCGTGAGCAAAGGCGGAATAAAGCGCTTTATGAGTTGCAAATTGAGTTGTGCGAGCAAGCACTTATACAACTCGGGAAACTCAAAGGTGTGCCTCAAGACGAGATAGAAGCATCGCGAAAGAAAATCGAGGTAGAAATGGCAGAACTGCGAAAGTCAAAACGGGCCTCTGTGGTGACAATTGGTGGGGAAATTAGCTCCTGTAACGCAGAACAGGCAAAGGAAATTTGGGATGACCATGAACGACACCACAAGTGAGCGTCGGGGCGAGTCCTGTGCAAATATGAGGTCCCGAAAGGTGTCGGGAACCCTTATCAATGCCACTCTCCTCCCCTGTTCCCTCAGCGGCCCTGTGGAGGATGGTTTCGATCTCGAACAGTTCTTTTCGCGGGATTTCCAGGACAGTAGTTCTCCTGTGCGCAATCAAGTTTTTCCAGGCGAGCCGGGAGCGTAAGCGACCGGAGTTCTACAGCGTAAGCGACCGGAGTTCTACAGCGTAAGCGACCGGAGTTC
>JBBSDR010000860.1:0-4127 GCA_038240465.1 Gemmatales bacterium | reverse complement strand
GTAAGAGCGAGTGTCCGACGAACGTCGATATGGCCCGGCTGAAGGCGGAGTTCCTGCATCAGTATCAGCGAAAGCATGGGGTGCCATTGCGGACGCGAATGTTGGCCAACGTCGCCTCGCTGAGCCGCTGGGGCAGCCGGCTGGCGCCGCTGTCGAACTGGCTGATCCGAAGTTGGCCTGTCCGCTGGCTCAATGAGAAACTGCTCGCCATTGACCGCCGTCGAATCCCGCCGCGCTTCACGCGCCGAACCTTACGCCATCGCTTCCAGCCGATGAAGGGTGAGGCAGACTTTACGCGGCAAGTGCTGTTGTTTCCTGACACGTTCACGAACTACTATGAGCCGCACATCGGCCTCGCGGCGGCAACCCTGTTGCGAGCGGCGAACTGCGGTGTGACGCTCGGTCCCCCGAACCTTGGTTGTTGTGGCCGGCCGCTGATCTCCGGCGGATTGCTCGACGAGGCAGTGCGACAGGCGCGACACAATGTCGAGAGACTGTATCCCTGGGCCGCGAGTGGCAAGCCAATCATGGCCTGCGAACCGAGTTGCATCCTGACCATCAAGGATGACTATCCAGCACTGCTTCGCGGCGAATCGCGCCGGCAGGCCGAGGTTGTCGCCGCGATGTGTCTGACATTCGAGGAATGCCTGGACCAGTTCGCGGCTTCGCTGACTTTTCGCGCCGGCCCGAAGACGGTGCTCGTGCAGGGACATTGTCATCAGCGTTCACTGGTTGGGATGGCGCCGGCACTGCGGCTGTTGCGGCGGATTCCGGGAGTGGAGGTAGTGGACCTCGACGCCGGCTGCTGCGGTATGGCTGGCGCGTTCGGCTATGAGCGCGAGCATTACGAGGTATCGCGCCTTGTCGGCGAGCAACGGCTCTTTCCGGCGATCCGCCAGGCAAGTTCGGAGACGGTCGTGGTTGCGGCTGGGTTTTCTTGTAGGATGCAACTAGAGCATTTCATAGGACACAAAGTAATTCATCCGGCGGAGCTATTATCTGATTTCCCTTGATGTATTTGATGGGGACTCGTGAAAGTCTGCCCAGGCTTTTCGGTCGTTCGTGAATGGCGGCAAGGTGAGATGAAGCGGAGCGAAAGCAAAATGCGGCAGAGGGGACGTGACGATGACCCGATTAAGCGGATGAGGCAAAGGAAATGTGAGTGGCGAGGCGGGGCCGAGGTAAGGAAATAGGCAGGTTTGAGATCAGGGGAGGAACCTCAAGGTTCTTGTCGCGCTCGTCCTGTAGAACGCCGCAGAAGACCGGCGCCGACCCAAGTGCGATAGATCCATGAGTAACTTGACTGGAAGGAGTGGCCGGCATGGAATCGATCGTGGTCGTAGAATTGGGGGTCGAGGGAGGCGGCGCGACAGTCTCTGGCTCTAAACTGGGGGAGACCTGGTCCTTCTGGCAAGAAGGCACTTCAATATGGTTGGATGAGGATGACGGCGAATCGTGGCAGCCTTGGACTTCCGACCCGGTGCCGGATTTGCTCCAGGCGTTACCAGAAAAGTGGTGGCTGATGTATCCGATTTCGATCCACTCAGATTTCCTCTCCTGGTTCCGCGAGCAGTACGACATCCAATGTCGGACCACAGCAGAGGGAGAGCAACCTATGCAGAAGAATTCAGTACTCCGCCGTTGGAAAGCCATGTTGAGAGGGTAGGAGATTGCCTGTCGAGCCGCCGCTCCCGCGGATTCACAGTGCGATCCTGTTTCACATAAGCCAACCTCCGTGATCTTCACCTTCCCGCGAAGGAACATCGGTATGCCGTTGCACGACTGGACGGGGGTCAGCGATGGCACCTTCCACGATTTTCATTACTCCTGGGTGCTGGAGATCAAGCGTGCGCTTGCGCGCGGACTTCTCCCCAAGGGCTATCACGTCATGGCTGAGCAATTTGGCGCCGACTTTCGCGTGCCGGATGTCCTCGCGCTGCAGTTGGCCGAAACGGCGACTCTGATCGAAACGCCTCCGGTTGTACACGCCCGAACGACAATTGCACGGGACTCTTACGCGCGCAAGCAGCGAACTCTCGTGATCCGGCACACGAGCGATGACCGCATCGTGGCCATGATCGAGGTCCTGTCGCCGGGGAACAAATCGAGCCGGCACGCCATTCGGTCGTTCCTCGATAAGGCAGTCGCGGCCCTTGATGGTGGAGTTCACCTTCTGCTCATCGACGTTCACCCTCCAGGCCCGCGTGATCCGCAAGGCATTCACGGAGCCGTGCTGAACGAGATCGGGACCGAGGAGTACGCGCTGAACAGCGAGCGTCCTTTGACCGCCGTGGCCTACATCGGCGGCCTGGTCGTCGAGGCGTTTGTCGCACACTTTGCCGTCGGCGAGCCGATTCCGCAGATGCCGTTGTTCCTCACCCGGGAAAACTACGTTCACATCCCACTGGAAGCGGCCTACCTGGCCGCCTGGGAGGATGTGCCGCAGCGGTATCAGGCGGAACTCCTCGCTTGAGCCTTGTGACTTTCGAGGCAGAAAAAGGGATATTCAAGTTTGTCGAAGCAGGGGCGCTCATGGCTCCGCAAGTCTGAGACCTTCCCTCCGATTGAGCGGTTCAGTCTGCCCAGAGTACAATCAGTGGAGGCGGCTGAACAGCGCAACGACACGGCCGGGCATTCAGGGATCCTCGTGCAGAACTCCAGCCACTCGATTGACGATATTTTGATGCCCGGCGGGAATCCGATTGGCGTCAAGGCGACAGGACGGCGCGCAAGCGCGCGACTTCGCGAAGTCACGGGCGGCGAAGCGGAGGCTGAACACCTCTTCCGCGATTTGAGCCAAGGCGGCAAGGACATTACCCCGGCGGGCTATCCGGGGAAGCTGGTCCAACTCCCAGACGGCAGAGGGACCATCGGCTATCGACCGGCTTCCAAAAGTGGCCCGCCGACAATCGATGTCAACGCTGTCGATGCAGGCGGCCAGCCCATCCCGATCGAGAAGATCAACTTTGCTGATTGAGGGAGCTTCCCATGAGTGCAGAGGATGTCCTGGAGAGCCTGGTCGAGGAATGCCACGAGGACCACGTCGGTCTTTGGCGTATCGTCAGCGCGGTGCATTATGATCTTGGCTCAACGGATGCCGTAGAAACTCGAACGCTCACGCTGCGTCTTGTTTGCAGCTTGCTGCACGATCGAGGCATGCAAGTCGGATTCCCCGCCTCGGATGGCCGACATTTCGTTTCCTGGGGTGTCCCTCCTGACCAGGCTGTCACCCGAATTGAGCGAGAGTGGTCGGAGTTGGGGCGCGACCCCAATATCGGCGAGGTGGCCTGGTTTACAAGCGCCGATTAACATCTGGGGCGTCTTGCCGAAAAATACATGTCCATTCTAGCCAGCGAAAATGCAAAAACCCTGGGAAATCTGCGGTCTCAGGCTTTTCGAGCGAACCAGGGAATGGTCGTTTTCCCCAGAGTTTTTGCATTTTCGCTGGCTAGAATGGACATGTACCAGTCTCTAGTGGCCCCATGGTCCACAGACTTACGCTATGCGACAGGCTCGATGAAAAGTCGCGATGCCGACGAGTTCATGGATTCGGTGATCGCTATCGCAACCTGGGCGGAAGGGAGAATGTAACATGACCGTCAAGCTGCGCGTCAAACGCCCTGATCCCGTTTTGCGCCAGATCGTAACCGCCCTCGGGGAATACGATAAGTCCCACCCCGATGCGGAAATCGAAGCGTATCGGCAAAACTCCGTCTCAGTGCGGATCCGGATTCTCAATTCAGAGTTCGCGGGAAGAACTCGTGTTCAGCGTGAGGAGGAAGTCTGGACCTGCCTGGATAAGCTGCCGGAGGAAGCCTCAGCCGAGATCAGTCTGTTGCTCTTGCTCACACCAGAGGAAGCGAAGAATTCATTCGCCAGCTTTGAATTCGACGATCCAATCCCCTCCAGGCTGTAAACTTGTCCGAGAGCCAATGGTGCTACGGCCCCCTGTTCCCATGCGAAGGGAGTCTACTGATGCCGGTACACGACTGGACGCGGGGCAGCGATGGGGTGGTGTCTGAACATCGTTGAAGGAGGCTGTTTTTCGCTCGAATTCTCGCGAAATCCCGAGGGTTTTCGAGGCGATTCAACGATCCTCCGACACCACCGGCCCCCATGGCGGGTGT
>JBBSDR010000859.1:0-4132 GCA_038240465.1 Gemmatales bacterium | reverse complement strand
GCCGCGCCCCGCAACAGCCACCGGTCATCCGCCGTCTTCTCCAGCACCCCTTCGAGCCAGGCTGGTCCGTCTTTCTCCGTGGAAGGCAGCGCGCGCTTTTCCGCCGTCATGCGAAACGGTCCCGGCTCATCCGGTCTCCCAAGCCGCGCCGCCGGTGAACCCGGCGCCGGAGCCATCACCCAGGCCCCAGCCGGCATCATGGGCGGCTCCGGCTGGGGCCGCGCCTGGGCGTCCGGAGTCAGACCGTACTTTGCCTGGACCGGCGTCTTGCTCAGCAGCAGCGGATCGGGAGGCGGACTCTTCTTGACTGTAGGACGAGTGCTGCAACCGGTAGATAGGGAGAAAACGAGCGCCGCCAGGAGCAACGCTCCGGGGAGTCGGCAACGCATGACCTGTCTCCTTGGTGGATGATTCATCGGCTCGATGGGTGCATGCGGTCCCTCGTGGGTACACGCACCTCTATCATCGACCAGAAGACGAGTTCGACTTGAAAAAGCGAGAGAAAAAGAGGTGATTTTCGTCAGCGAACCGCCCTACGTCCGGCACTTCCCTCGTTCCCACGCTCCGCCTCGCGTCTCCTCGTTCCCACGCTCTGCGTGGGAACGGCTCTTCGACGCTCTGCGTCGCGCGAGTCCGAAGTAGCGCCGTCCTGCGTCTGAACCTCAGACGACGCAGAGCGTCGAAGAGCGCCGTTCCCACGCAGAGCGTGGGAACGAGGGCGCTGGCGGACCGCCCTACGTCCGGCAGCGGTCCATTTCCTCGCACAACCGCTCCAGCGATTCCCGAGCGTGATGGGCCAGGTCCGGATCATCCGAATCGGCCAGCCGGTCCAGGTCCGGCCAGAGCAGTACCAGCGACTCCATTGCCGCGAGCTGGACCGTTTCGTGAACGCGCTGCAGGTCCTCACTCCCCAGGGACTGACGGAACCAGTGCAACGCTTGCCGTTCGCCCAGCCGCGCCAGGGCAGCGCGGGCTGACTGACGCACGTCCGGGTTGGCATCGCGGCGTGCGTCCTGCAAGGTGAGCAGCACCTCGGGACGCTGGACCGGCTCCCACCAGCCCAGGCTGCTGATCGCCGCGGCGCGATAGACCGGGTCCCAGTCGCGGGCCGCCAGCATCAAAAACGATTCGGTCGCCGACGAAGGCTGCCCGCGCATCGCATGCAAGATCTCTCGGTATGGAACCTCGGCCGGCACCGAGGCTCGTGAGGGCGGCAGCACCTTGCGGCGGCGCTGCGTTCGCCTCAGGAGCGGCACCTTCAGCATGGTCCATTCGCGCAGCCAGGTGCCGACGCGCGGGTCCTTTGACCAGGTCAGCACTTCGATGGCCAGGGGCGCATGCAGACAGGGTTCCTCGGCCAGCAGCGATAGCACGGCACTGCCCGCCTCGGCGCGCAGATCGTTCAGGGCCAGGAGCACGTCGCGCTGTTCCTGCACGCCGGCTTGCGCCAGGGCCGAACGCAGCATGGCCGGACACTCGCGCAGATATTCCGTCATGGCGGACTCGAGTCCTGCCATCCGGGCCATCTGCCAGTTGAACGCCTCCTGATCCGCCGCCTCGATTCCCAGGGCCGTCTCGGCATGAGGAGCGCGGCGCAGCACCCGAAGGGTCTCATGAAAGATGCGGATGGCGAGGGGATCAATGTTCGCGTCCAGGCCGTCCCAGATGTTCTCGATCATCTCCCCCATCCGCGCCTCGGCCACCATTTGCGGGGATACGCCAAAGCGCAACCCTTCCAGGGCGCGATGGAGGACGGCGCGGGCGGCATGGCCCAGGGGAGAACTCGAATCATGAGCAAGATAACTGGAGAAGCCGAGGAAGCAGACGGTCTCGGCGGCGAAGAAATGTCCGAGCGGCTTCTCGCACGCCGTCTCGGCACAGCGGAGCAAATGGGGCAGACTTTGCGAGCGATTGAGGGAGCGCAGTCCGCTGGCAAGGTCGATCCAGTACCAGGATTGTTCGATCTGATCGTCTGTCAAGCGGCGGTGGAGCTGGCGTTCGAGGATCCGGCCGGCCGCCTCGGTGCCGAGTTCGGCGAGCGCGCGCACCTGGACGACATAGAGCATACCGGGACGCAGGCTGGCCTCGACTCCGGCATAGTCGCCGCGTTCGAGCATGGCGCGAAAATGCGACTTGGCGGACTCGATGGCGGCATCGCTGAGATGGCCGCCCTGGAAAAGATCAATGTGTTGGCGGCTGACGGGCGACAGTTCGTCGCGCATATACTGCCGGCGCGACCAGTGGCGTCCAAGCAGGAACGCCGCCGCCAGCAGCATGGAAAGCAGCACGGCCAGCATCAACACCGCGTGCCCCATGGTAATTGAGTATCCTCCCCCATCCGGGGAACCGGTCTGTTCCTTACCTTCAGTATCGCCCGCACAAGCCGAAGAGTACAGGAAAAAATGGATAACCAGCCCCGAGCGCAAGCGAGGGGTGCATCGCAACTACCCTTCGCTTGCGCTCGGGGCTGGTAGTTCGGAGCTAGTTGCGTACCTGTCCGTCCCCCTGAACGACGTACTTGTAACTCGTTAATTCTAGCAAGCCGCATGGCCCGCGAGCGTGGAATTTGTCCGTGCTGATGCCAATCTCTCCCCCCAGCCCCAACTCGAAGCCATCGTTGAACCGTGTACTAGCGTTGACCATAACTGCCGAGGCATCGACTTCCGCAACGAAGCGACGCGACGCTTCCAGATCGTTTGTCACGATGCACTCGGTGTGTCCCGAGCCGTGACGGCCGATGTGTGCAATCGCCTCGGTGATGCCATCCACCACCTTGATCGACAGAATCAAATCGAGAAACTCGGCCGCATAATCTTCCTCAACCGCCGCGCTTGCCTCGATGCCCGCGCCCCTCAGAATCGCGCAGGTTCGCTCGCAGCCGCGCATCTCGACCAACTTGTCTCGCAATGCCCGTCCGGCGCGAGGCAAGAAACCCTCGGCAACAGCGGCATCGACCAGCAGGCTCTCGGCCGCATTGCAGACGCCGGGACGCTGGCACTTGGCGTTGACCAGGATGGCGACGGCCTTCGCCAAATCGGCGCCGGCGTGGACATAAACGTGACAGTTGCCCTTGTAGTGCTTCATCACATGCATCGTCGCCTCGGCCTCGACGGCGCGGATCAGACCCTCGCCGCCGCGCGGGATGACCAGATCGATCGACTCCTTCAACTTCAGCAGATGCGTCACGGCCTCACGGCGCGGGTCGGCCACCAACTGCACCGCATCGCCCGGAAGGCCAGCCTGTTCCAGTTCCTCGCGCAGCAGGGCGTACAAGGCGAGATTGGAGTGCAGCGACTCCTTGCCGCCGCGCAGGATGAGGGCATTGCCACTCTTGAGACACAGCGCGGCCGCGTCGAGCGTGACGTTGGGCCGCGATTCGTAGATGAACAGGATCACGCCCAGCGGCACGCTCACCTTGGCGACCTGCAGGCCGTTGGGCCGAAGGCTCGCTTCGAGGACACGCCCGATCGGTTCCGGCAGCGCTGCCACGGCGCGCAGTCCCTCTGCCGCCGTGAGAATGCGGGCGGGCGTCAGATGCAGACGATCCAGCAGCGCCGCGCTGAGGCCCTGGGCGCGTCCGGCCTGCATGTCGCGCTGATTGGCCACAACGAGGAGGTCGATCTGGGTCTCGAGGGCCTTGGCGCAGTTGAGCAGCCAAAAGTTCTTCTGCTGCCCGGTAGCCAGGCGCAGTGCCTTCTCCGCGGCGCGGGCGCGGCAGCCGAGTTCGACGCAGTAGGCTTGCAGGTCCCCGACGCTGGACATGACCGATTCTCTCACGACGGCACCAGGACGAGTGCGAGCGTATCGGGAGATGATGTATGCTTCGTGGCGAGGAGTGGCCAAGAGGAACGCGCCGCCCGCACCTCAATGCAGAGGCGATTCCACGATCGGGACCAGTTCAAACGACAGCGGATCGGTTGGCCCGGATTCGAGACAGAAACCGGGCGGCAGGTGGATCTGGACAGGTTCAACAAAGCTCAGCGGTCTTGGTGTCTTCGACTGGCCGAGGTCGCGATACACCTTGCCCGTCAGATCGATAAACGCATAGGCGTCCGGCACGTCATCCCTGGCCGGTCCCACGATGCGCAGGGTCACCTGGCCTGCTTGATTGCCATGGAAACGAGGTCGATAG
>JBBSDR010000858.1:0-4135 GCA_038240465.1 Gemmatales bacterium | reverse complement strand
TTCTTCTTTACTATGTGGGGTGTCAAGATGGCCCCGTCCCCCCGCGGGGGGATTCGGGGGGGTGCCCCAAGCCCCAACGCGGCGGAACCGTCATGGCCGCCGGCGTGCCGCGCGGTTGAAAACGACACCAAACTCGAAGAGGGCGAGACCGGCCATCAGAGAGACAAACGAGGGATTCGCCCCAAGATCGTCCGGGATGAACAGCGGCCCCACCATCGCGACCACTACCGCCAGCAGCACGAAACAGAGCAGCTTACCGCTCCTCATCAAGATCGACAGCACCAGCAGAATGCCGGCGAAGCCGACGTGGAAGCCGCTGAATACCTTGTCGAGAGGCGCCGGGAAAAAGGTGAGGTTGCCTGCCTCCGCCGCCAGTTCGAGCTTGACCAGGTATGCCTTGAAATCAACATCGCCGCTGGGGACCAGTTCGTTCTGATTCATCCACAAGAAGCAGAACGCCACCAGGATCGCTCCCGTGAGAAACCGTGCCTTGCCGCCGAAGACCAGGCCGAGCGGATTGGAAGCCGCTCCTTCTTGCAGTTTCTTCTTGACCTCGGGCGGCAACGACTTCGGCTTATCCGCCGCCTCCATCAGCATCTTCGCGTTGATCGGGGTCGCCAGCGCGGACGTTTCCATCAGTCCGCCCTCCGCCGCGACTGACTTCTGCTCGGCTTGCTGCTTGATCTCCGCGGCGGCCGAAACCATGACGGCGGCCGTCTCGGCGGACCGAGCCTTCGCCTCGCCGGCGCTGACACCCTCGGCCTGCAACTTCTTCCGTTCGATCTCTTCCAGATGCTTCCGCTCCCTGGCCTCCTTGCGGGCGCGCTGGCGAGCATCGATCCACTGCACCAGCGGATCGCGCCAGGCGGCATGCGTCGGCCTCGGCTTGCCATCCTCCGGCCGCGACCACAGCTTCCGCGCCGCCAGCAATGCCTCGTAGCCGAACAGCGCCTGGTAGAACTCCTCCCAGTGCGTGCCGCTGTACTTGCAGACGAATTGACGTACCGACTCCTCGGCCAGCCCCTTGAGACGCAACTCGCGCAGCAGCTTTTCGGCCTCCTCGATCGGCACTTTGCGCTGCTGCGCCAGCGGCTTGTCGATGAGGACGCGCATGGAGGCCGCCGCCGCTCCCGAGAGGATCAGGAAAGCCACCCAGTAGCCCAACAGGCCGATCATGTACAGAACTGCCAGGACCAAGATCGTCGTCGCGCCCCACATGATCCAGTCGCCCGGGCCGCTGCCGGCGACGTACTCGCGGACCTTCAGGAACAGGTACGTTTTTTCGATCATTCCCCGGAGCAGGAACGAGATGATGGCCGTCATGAGGCCCAGGCCGAAAATGCCGCCGGCCAGGCGCAGCGAGAAGAAACAGCACAGCAGCGTCAGCAGACCGCACGCGCCGTAGAAGGCGGGGACCGCCGTACCGCGAATCTTCGCTGCCGTCGCGCCGTTGAATCCCTTGACGCAGGTCTCCAGTGTGTCGGCGTGTTCCTCACTCGGACTGAACGGGCCGAGGTTCGACACGCCGAGGAATTTCTCCAACTCCTCGATCACTTCGGTCATGTCGGCCTGGCGGTCCTCGGGCTTCTTGGCCATCATCTTCAGCACGATGGCCGAGACTTCCGGCGGCACCCGCCGCGCGATCACTTCCGGAGCGATGGGCGGCTCCGTCAGGTGCTTGGTAATCACCTCGATGGCCGTCTTGCCCTTGAACGGCACACGGCCCGTCACCAGCATGTAGAGGGTGCAGCCGAGCGAATAGATGTCGGCCCGGTGATCGACAGTGGCGGCGTTCATGCCCTGTTCGGGAGGCATGTACATCGGCGTCCCCATCGCCGAGCCGGCGTGAGTCACCGAGGGCAGCGAACCGAGCGACCCCTGAGATGCCCTCGATTTCCTCGGCCTGGGTAGTGCGTCCTCGTTTTCGCCTTGCGCGCCGGGTTCGGCCGCACCGGGTGTCTTGACGAGTCCAAGGTCGGCCACCTTGACAACGCCGAGGTCATTGAGCATCAAGTTGTCGGGCTTGACGTCGCGGTGGACCATACCCTGCTCGTGAGCCGCCCGCAGTCCGCGCGCCGCCTGGAGGATGTAACCGGCTGCCACATCGACGTCGAGTTTGCCTTCCTTCTTGACGAGGTCGGCAAGGGTCTGGCCCTTGACAAACTCCATGCTGAAGAAGTTGACGCCGTGGTCCTGGCCGATGTCGTAGATCTGAACGACATTGTGATGCACCAGTTGAGCGGCGGCGTAGGCTTCGCGCGTAAAACGGGCGACGAAGATCGGATCGCTGGCCCAGCGCCGGTTCATCACCTTGAGCGCCACCGGCCGATCGAGCGACACCTGACGTGCCAGGTAGACCGTCCCCATGCCGCCCTTGCCGAGCTGCTCGATGATCTCGTAGCCGCCGAGCGTTTTGGGCAGCTCGGCTTCCTCCGTCTCGTGTTTCTCCTCGTCTCCGTCCTCGGCGGCAGCATCGACGTTGAAGTCGGCGACGTCATTGACGGCGGCCCCGGCGACGGTCGCCCCCGGCGCGGCCGGCTCCTTGCCCTCGTTGAACTCCGTTTCGGCGAAAGCATAGCCGGCAGGGCCCTCGGGTTTCGCCGAAGAGTCCAAATACCCACCTGTCTTATCGAGTTCGTCATCGCCGCGCAGGAGCGCAGCGGCCGTGGCCTCGATGTCTTCTTCGGACGGCGGCGTGGCCGGCTCGGCTTTCGGTCTGGCGGCGCTGGCGGTCTTGCTGAGTGGCGCAACCGTCTTTGATCCTGCCGGCTTCGGAGGGGCCGGCGATGGGTTGGCTTTCGGCATCGCGGCCGATTTCGACGCCGGTCCCGGTTTCGGAGCCGAGCCGGACGGCGGCGTCTTCGGTTCGATCGCCTTGGCGCTGAACTGGTAGTTGTCCTCATCGCCGCTGACGATCAGAGCGAAAGCCTTACCACACTTGGGACACTTGGGCGAGTAGCGGCCGGCCTTGACGCCTTTGAGTTTGACGGCGAACAGGCAGTACGGACACTCGAGGGCCACGGGTCTTCCTTTCGGGACACGAGACCAGCCCGCCCGGAATCAGCTCAGGGCCGTTCCGACGAAGGCCGCGACAACGCGAACAATTTGGAGAATGGGAAATAGAGTAGCACAACCGAAAGCGCATTCCCAGCAAGTAAATGTCTCCTTGCGGCATTACTTTCTCTTCTTCTCGTACTTGCCGACGTCAGGATCCTCGATTTCTTTCAGGAGGCGGGCAACAAGGTCGTCGGTGGTCTTGCCCTCGGCCTGGGCTTGAAAGTTGGCGGCCAGGCGATGACGCAGCACCGGGGTCGCCGCCTTCTTGACGTCGTCGATGGCCACGCTGAAACGTCCATCCATGGCCGCGAACGCCTTGCCCGCCAGGATCAGGTTCTGACCGGCGCGCGGGCCGGCGCCCCAATCGACCATGCGCTTGACGAACTCCGGCGCTGTCGGGTCCTTCGGACGGGTGGCGCGGACCAGACGGACCACATAATCGACGACATAGTCGCCGACGGGAACACCGCGGATCAGCTTCTGCAAGTTGACGATTGCCTTGCTCGACAGCACCTTGGTCATCTCGAACTGTACGTCGCTGGTCGTCGATTTGAGGATCTGCTTTTCCTCTTCCAGTGTCGGATAATCGACCTTGATGTTGAACATGAAGCGGTCGAGTTGAGCCTCGGGAAGCGTGTACGTCCCCTCCTGCTCGATCGGGTTCTGCGTGGCGATGACGAAGAACGGATCGGGCAACTTGTAAGTCTCCTGGCCCGCGGTGACCTCGCGTTCCTGCATCGCCTGCAGCAGGGCGGCCTGGGTCTTGGGAGGCGTGCGATTGATCTCGTCGGCAAGGACAATGTTGGCGAAGATCGGCCCGCGGACAAAGCGGAACTCGCGTTTGCCCGTGTCGGACTCGTCGAGGATCATCGTGCCGGTGATGTCGGAGGGCATCAGATCGGGCGTGAACTGAACGCGCTTGAAGGAGACGTCGAGGATCTGGCTGATGGAGGAGACCATCAACGTCTTGGCCAGTCCGGGGACGCCGACCAGGAGGCAGTGGCCCCGGGTGAAGATGGCGGCCAGGATCTGCTCGATAACCTCGGCCTGGCCGACGATCACGCGGTGCAGCTGGTCG
>JBBSDR010000857.1:0-4140 GCA_038240465.1 Gemmatales bacterium | reverse complement strand
GGTCCTGGTCTTCGCGCTGCTGCTCGCGGCGGGAGCGATTTATCGAATCCAGACAGACAGAGGTGAGTTGCAAATCACGACGGAAAGCGACGATGTGGAGGTCGTCATCAAGCAGAGTGGGGAAGTGATTCGCATCATCGACACCAAAACCGAAAAGAGCATCACGCTGCGTTCGGGCGAGTACGAACTGGAGCTAAAGGGAGCGCCGGAGGGGCTGAAGCTCGATGTCGACAAGGCGATCCTGATGCGCGGCAAGACGGTACTGGCGCGTGTGGAGCGTAAATCGAAGCCGGCTGTGGTGGAGAAGATCCAGGAAATTCGTCGTTTCGAGGGGCATACAGGCGGCGTCGGCGAGGTGACCCTCTCCCCCGACGGCCGCCTGGCCCTCACCGGCGGAAGTGAGTTTGTCCTGCGCCTCTGGGACACGGAGACCGGCAAGGAACTGCGCAAGTTCGAGGGACATACAAGTCACATTCACAGCCCGACCTTCCTGCCCGATGGGAAACGTTTTCTGTCCGCCAGCCGCGATGGGACCGTACGACTGTGGGACGTGGAGACGGGCAAGGAACTGCGCCAACTGGAGGGACATACCGACCAGGTCTGGGGCCTGGACGTTTCGTCCGACGGCAAACTCGCTCTGACCGGCTGCCACGACAAACTGATGCGCTTGTGGGATGTGGAAACCGGGAAGGAAATTCGCCGCTTCGAGGGACATACGGAGGGGGTCGCCTCGGTGGCCTTCTCGCCGGACGGCAAACAGGCTCTCTCCGCCAGCGACGACAAGACAGTTCGTTTGTGGGAATTGGCGACCGGCAAGGAGCTTCGCCGGCTTGAGAATGCGACGCCGGCGCGTCGCGTCGTCTTCTCCTCCGACGGCCGCCTCGCCCTGCTGGCCTGCATCGAAGAAGGAGACGGGAGGGGCCGGGTGGTGCTCTGGGATGTGGCGGCGTGGAAGGAAGTCCGGCGCTTCAACGGCCACAAAGGGACAGCCTACGTCGCGGTCTTCACCCCTGACGGCCGCCAGGTCCTGTCCGCCGGCCTCGACGGCTATGTGCGCCTTTGGGACATCGCGAGCGGACGAGAACTGGACCACATCAAAGATGACGGAGAAATCTTCGGGTTGGCGATCGGCCGCGACGGCCGCCACTTCCTGACCAACGGCGGCTACACCAAGGTCCCGAAGCTGTACCGTTTGCCTGGTCCGCCTCCATTGGACAAGCCGATTCGCCCGGTTCGGCTGCCGAACGCGCCGCGTGAGAAGCAACCCTGATGCGGGGAGGTTGACCGTGGATACATCTGTCAGCCTGCTGCAGCGACTTGCCGGACAGCCCACAGACCAGGACTGGCAGCGATTACTCGCCCTGTATCAGCCATTGCTTCGCACGTGGTTGACGCGAGCGGGGATCGTCGCCGCCGATGCGGAGGACCTGACGCAGGAGACGCTCATGGTCGTCTTCCGCGAGATTGCCGGGTTCGAGCATCGCCGCCCGGGGGCCTTTCGCGCCTGGCTGCGAACGATTCTCGCCAACCGCATCCGCACATATTTCCGCGACCGCCGGCACGTCCCGCAGGTGTCCGGCGGCAGCGGCTTCCTGGAGCGGTTGGCCGAACTGGAGGCGCCCAACAGCGAACTCAGTCAGCTCTGGGACCGGGAACACGACCAGCATGTCGCCGGCAAGGTGATGGAGCAGGTCCGTGAGGAATTCGCTCCGGCAACGTGGGAGGCGTTCTGCCGGCACGTCCTTGATGGCCAGCCTGCCGCCGTGGTGGCCGAGCAACTTGGGCTGTCTCTCAATTCCGTATTGCTGAGCAAGAGCAGGGTCCTTAAACGACTGCGACAGGAGGCGAGTGGTTTTCTAGACTGAGACACAAGGAGGATCGGGAGTATGCGCTTCACCCATTTCGCGCCGGCTGTTCTGCTCGGTGTCGCACTGGTCTTGTTGAAGTTCCCCTGGTTTTCCGAGTATAGCGGATTTGACAAGTGCGGACTAATCGCAGAACAGCGGCACAGAACGCCCGATCCACTTCTCTTCTCCCTCCTCGTCCTCCTCATTCTCTACCCGGTCGCTTTACTTTTGGGGACCATTTTCGCTCTCATTGCTTCCCCATCCTCCGGCTGGGCGGTGGTTGTTGGCGGCCTGGCATTCTTCGGGCTTGCCACCCTCACTGCCCTTTACCTTCTACTGCTGTGCATGGACCCAGGCTCGATCAAGAAACTGACAGTGTCGTTCTACCTCTCGCATGCGGCAAATCTGGCCTGTGTGATTCTCTGTGTCCGCGAGTGCAAAC
Source organism: Gemmatales bacterium (assembly GCA_038240465.1). GTDB lineage: Bacteria > Planctomycetota > Planctomycetia > Gemmatales > Gemmataceae > JBBRIK01. The sequence continues at coordinate 1,851 of JBBSDR010000857.1, read as the reverse complement.
GGCCCTCCTGACTCGCCTCTGGGAACGCTCGCAAAAGTTCGTATCGTGAACGGAAAGGCGGCCTCGATTTCGCCGCAAACCCTGTGAATCGCGAGCATTCAACCATGAGCAGCACGGACCCCTGGTTTCAGTCTCTCTTTGCCGAGCGCATCGGCGGCGTCAACTACGGCAAGAGCAACAAGATCTACAAGTTCGAGAAGATCAAGCGCGCCAAACGGTCTGCCCTGGCCGCTCATCCGGAACGCAAGTTGCTCGACTTCGGCATCGGCGAAAACGACGACATGGCCGACGTCCTCGTCCGCGAAACACTGAAGCAGGAGGCGGACAAGCTCGAAAATCGCGGCTATGCTGACAACGGCATCGCCGCCTTCAAGGAGGCCGCCGCCGGCTTCATGAAGAAGGTGTTCGGCGTCGCGCTCGATCCGGCGACGGAGATCAATCACGCGATCGGCTCGAAGCCGGCCCTGGCGATGATGCCGGCCGTGTTCATCAACCCCGGCGACGTCACGCTGATGACCGTCCCCGGCTACCCGGTCGCCGGCACTCATACAGCGTACTATGGCGGAGAGGTCCACAAGCTGCCGCTGCGCGAGGAGAACGGCTTCTATCCCGATCTGAAGGGCATTCCCGCCGACATTCGCAAGCGGGCCAAACTGCTCGTCATCAACTATCCCAACAGTCCGACGGGGGCGACGGCGACGCGCGACTTCTATCGTCAGGTGATCGACTTCGCCCACACGAACCAGATCATCGTCGTGCAGGACGCGGCCCACATCCTGCTCAGCTACGATGGCCCGCCGCTGAGTTTCTTGCAGGTGGACGGCGCGAAGGACGTCGGCGTCGAGATTCATTCGATGTCGAAGGGCTTCAACATGATCGGCTGGCGCATGGCGTTCGTGGCCGGTCATCCCAAGATTGTGCAGGCGTATGCCGACGTCAAGGACAACTGCGATTCCGGCCAGTTCATGGCGATTCAGCAAGCGGCGCGGGCGGCCCTGGAGCATCCGGAGATCGGCGACGGAATCCGCGAGAAGTATCGCCGCCGCTTGCAGAAGCTGGTCGCGGCCCTGACGCAGGTCGGCTTCAAGGCGAAGATGCCGAACGGGACGTACTTCCTCTACGCCCTCGCCCCGAAGGCCTGCGCCAGCCGGACGTTCGCCGATGCGGAAGAGGTGACGCAGTTCCTGATCGAGGAGCAATCGGTCTGCTGTGTGCCGTGGGACGACGCGGGAGCGTATCTGCGCTTCTCGGTGACGTATCTGGCGAAGAACGAGGAGGAAGAAGACGCTCTGATGGCGGAGACGGTCGAGCGTCTGGGCCGGTTGAAGCTGGCGTTCTGAGGAGTTCGCGCGTAACATCGAATCAAGACGGGCATCATCATTCAATTCCCTCCATGACCCGGGTAACGCGGAGGATGTTATGCGATTCGACCTTCGTTTGCACGGCCGAACGAGTTCGGGACAGCACTGTCAGGCGGACGTATCGGTCTATGCCAGCAGCGAGAAGGACCTGCTGGAGCAGGCTCAGAAAGTTGCGGAAAAGGCCGCCTGGCTGGACAGAGACCCACCCCACACCCCCATCCCTGAGGGGAGCGCCATTACCGTCGAGCGCGTCCAGCGGCTTTGACCGCCGCACCCGGCGCGGAAACCACAAGAGACGTGGGTCTTGTGCAACTCCCGATGAGAACGGAGGCGAAGTCAGCATGACGACTGTATTGGTTCAGCGAGAACAGGAACTTTGCCTTCGGAGCGTTAGCTTGATGTCAGGGACTACGACGCTCTCTGATTAGGGTACACAGTCAGCGGGTTGGCCGTCCAGTGCGGCCTGCCGAGCAGCTTGACGTTTCGCTTT
>JBBSDR010000856.1:0-4141 GCA_038240465.1 Gemmatales bacterium | reverse complement strand
TCGTCGGCAGATCGGCATCGGTGAAGACGATCGATTCCTGTTCGCTGATGCGAAACAGCGACGGCACCTGCGCGGAGTGAACGTGAATGTGCGCGGACAGGATCGTCGGAATGGCGGGATCGTAGAGTGGATGCTGCTGGAACTCCTTGACCCGGCGCGAGTAGGCCGCCTGGAGATGGCGGTTCTTCTCTTCGAGGCTGCCGTAGCGCTGAGACGACTCGTCGCGCAGATACCGCGTCGGCGTCGGATAGGGCATGAGGAAGAACTGGATGGGCGAGCCATCGCGATCGGCAAGCCGGAGGAAAGTCGGGTTGGCGGCGAGGTAGAGCCGGCCGGGCGGATGCAGCGTTCCCTGGCCGGCCGAGGTCGGAGCGGCCAGGTTCATGACGAGGCAGAGCGTCTGGCAGAAGTTCTCGTTGTCGTGGTTGCCGGTGATGGCGAGGATGGTGCCGCCGCCGAGGAGGAACTTCTCGAAGACGCCTTGCAGGTGCTGAATGGAATCGCGCAGCCCATCGGGCCGGCTCAGTTCGCTGAACAGATCGCCGGCGACGAGCAAGAGGTCGGCTTTTTCCTCGGTGCAGTAGACGGCAACGCGCTCGACGGCCCGGCGCAGGTCATCGGTGCGGTCGATGCGGCCCATGCGGTCGCCGAGGTGCCAGTCGGCCGTGTGGAGGATCCTCATCATACTCCCATTATCTCACGAGACAGGGGAGCGTGTCGAGGTTAGCAGTGGAAATGGAAACTGCCCGTTCTCCGCGAGCGACGCGGAGACGGGCAGGTTGCGCTCGAAGTGAATCCGCTGGATGCGAAGAGATTACGCGGCGGCCTTCTTCTTGCCCTTGCCCTTCTTGCCCTTCTTGCCGCCCTTCTTACCCTTCTTGCCCTTCTTGCCCTTACCCTTCTTGCCCTTACCCTTCTTGCCGACCGTCTTGCTGCTGCCGGGCTTGCCAGCGCCGGCGGCGGAAGCGTCGGAAATCGACATGCCACCCATCGTGATACCCAGAGCCAGCACCGAACTGAGGATCCAGCGGAACATGAGTCACCTCTGCGAGTAGGATTGAAACGGGTCCGTTATCAGCTATCAGCAACTTCACAACTACTCATGAAACACCCCGTTTCCCGTCTGGTTCCGCTCCTTCGACACTTTTTTCTTTTTTCCCCGGTCCCACGCTACCGTCGTCACGGAATGTTCAGGAGTTTGTGCGTTTGCAGCGACAGCCGCCACTGGGGATGCTCCAGGCAGTAGGCCACTGCCAGGCGTGTGTTCCGTTCGCGTTCCGGCCCGTCCATCGGCTGCAAGACGAAGTGAAGAAAGTCGAGCCGTTCGTACTTCTCCGGTTCGGCATTCGGCTGCGGAAAGATCAGTTTTAACTCGTCGCCGTGAATCAGCACCAACTCCGCGCCCGCCTTGGGACTGACACAGATCCAGTCGATGCCCTCGGGCGGCTGGCGCGTGCCGTTTGTCTCGATGGCCACCTCGAAGCCGGCCTCGTGCAGCGACTGGACCAGCGCTTCGTCCATCTGCAACAGCGGTTCGCCTCCCGTGCAGACGACAAAAGGACGGGCCAACGATGAAGAGCCAGCAGGCCAGCAGTTCGCGACAGCGGCGGCGAGCTGACGCGGGCTGCTGAACTTGCCGCCGCCGGGACCGTCGGTGCCGACGAAGTCAGTGTCGCAGAAGGTGCAGACGGCGGACGCACGGTCTTCTTCAAGGCCGCTCCAGAGGTTGCAGCCGGCGAAGCGGAGAAACACCGCCGCTCGGCCGACGTTCGCGCCCTCGCCTTGCAGGGTGTAGTAAATTTCCTTGACCGTGTAACTCATGATTCACTTCGCGGAGATTCCCAGCCAGAGATAACCCGTCGCGCGTCGCTTGCCCGCGCCAACGCCGGCGATGCGGAAACCTCCCGACAGGGCCGATTTCTCGGCCGTAACTTTCAGCATCGCGCTCGCCCCCGGCGTGCGGACCGGCGTTGCCGTCACACCGGGGGGAAGATCGAGCGCCTCGATTTCAACCTCATCCTTGAAGCCATTCTTGCGCTCGATCGTCACTGGCACCTCGACCACCTTGCCCGGCGCGACGTTGAAACGATCGCCCTTGATCGCGAGCGTGAAGTTCGGCTCGGGACGGACGATTCGCAAGCGATAAACATAGCGCGGCCCGCCGTGGCCGTGCAGATCGCGGACCTCGACAAGGATGACGCCATCCGCCGCGGGGGTGTAGCTCAGGGCGGCGTCCCGGCTGGGGCCGTTGTCGTCCTGTTCGGCCAGCAGTTTGCCGGCCGCGTCCGTCAGTTTCAGTACCGGATCGAGCGGGAAGCCCAGCGCGTGCGACTCGATCTCGAACAGCAGCGGCTGGCCCTTCTTGCCCTCCACTCGATAGACATCGACGTTGCCGGCAGGTTCGATGCGGCCGCTCACCGTCACCGGCCAGACCAGCATCTGTGGACGCTTGCGATCGTTCGGCTCCTGCTCGACGACGCATGGATGCGGTTCGACGCGCACCTTCAGGGGGCGAACGAAACGCGGCTCGAACAGAGTCCACTCGTCCTCATCGCCGGGCGTGACGAGGAGCTTCGATTCCAGCGGCAGGTTCCAGCCGATCGCGCGCACCTCACCGGCGTCCTTGCGCGAAACGGCCAGCGGCCAGGCGTAATCCGCGAACGGACCTGTGGTCAGCGTCAGGCGATAGATGAAGGTCTCGGCGCCGGCGAAACGAATGCTGCTGTCGGCTTCGGCGGGGAACGCATAGAGCCGAACGACGTACTGTCCATCCGCCGGAGCGGTAAAAACGATGCCCGGATCGAGTCCGCGGTTGTCGTTGTTCTCCTGCAAGACCGCGCCCTCGGGGGATAGCACCTGCAAGACGCCGTCCATCGGCGACTTCAGAAGCTCGTTTGCCTCGACGTCAGCGACGAGGGTCTGGCCCTTGCGCAAATGGACACCGAAGCAATCGACGTCGCCGGGCTGACCGAGTTTGCCGTTGACGACGCAATCGCCGCTGATGACCTGTGGCTTCTTCGCATCGTCGTTTGGCTCCTGCTCCATCACCTCGGGCAGAGCGCCGATGAGGAACGGCCGCAGGACGCTCGGCCCCTCGGCATCGTGCAGCCGAATCCAGCAGACGCCGGGTGGCACATCCGCGCCGACGGTGACACTCAGCTTGCCCTTTGCCGGCAGCGGCTTGATGGACACCCCTTTATCACTGCTCCATGCCTGGATCGGCCAGCGCGCGAAGATGCCGCCCGCGGTCACCTCGACGCTGCTGCCTCGCTTCGCGCCGGCGGGAGAGAGCCAGGTCAGTGTTGGCGGCGCGGCCTGGAGAGTGGACGCGAGCAAGAAGAGTAAAGCGGCAAGCCGGATAGTCTTCATTCTTTCACTGTATCAGAACGTCCCGGAAGACAGGACCACCTCGCCCTCGACCCCTGCCAGCTTGCTGGCAGGTGAAGCAGTTTGGGGAGCTAACGAGAGGCGGTGTTCTTCTTCGACCCCTGCCAGCTTGCTGGCAGGTGAAGCAGTTTGGGAAGCTAACGATCTGTCGGCCGGTCGCGTGCAGGGCTTGCTCAATCGCCTCCGGGGGAATAAGCTTTTGCAAGCCGGCCAAACGATCCCGGACACAGCCGGTCTCCTCCGCCGGCAGCACACAACGACCTTCGGTTTCAGGCAAACCTAACGGATCAGATGGCTGTGGCTTGCGTCTGATTGAGTGGTACTGCGGCTGACCCCGCTGAGCGTACATCTGCGAGGATGCCATGGATGCGACGACATCACCGGGAATTGCTCCGCGCGACGCTCTGCCGGGAGCGCGACCGGCGCTGATTCTGCTTCTGCTGATCAACCTGTTCAACTACATCGACCGCCAGGTCCTTGCCGCCGTCGAGCCGGAAATCCGCGAACACTTCCTCTCGAAAGATTCGCCCGGGGCGGAATTCTGGCTCAGCATCAAGGATGAGCCGAAGTTCTGGACCGGCATTCTGTCCATGGCGTTTCTTGTCAGTTACATGCTCCTGTCGCCGCTGTTCGGCTGGCTGGCCGATCGAATTTCGCGCTGGCTGCTGGTCGCTATCGGCATCACGGTCTGGACGCTGGCCAGCGGCGGGTCCGGCCTGGCGACGACTTTCGCGATGATCTTCCTCACGCGCTG
>JBBSDR010000855.1:0-4143 GCA_038240465.1 Gemmatales bacterium | reverse complement strand
TCCGCCCGGACAAGCCGGGCGGCGGCGAGAGTGATTCACTTTCTTGCCGGGGTAATATTGGTGTTCAACGACTTGCGAGAGCGACGAACAGTAGGCCCTGAAGCCGTCAACTATCCGCGCCGGCATCACCAATGTGAGAAAGTTCCCATTTTTCGGCTTCTCAGACGACAACACGCAGAAGCCGTGAAAATGCTGTTCACTGCGCCGGACCCAGCCAGCCTGGGCCAAGCATTGGTGGAGCCTGGCTGTGATCGTGGATTCGGTCACCCGTCACTGGACAGAACCCCAGTGAAATGTCTATTCGCAGGCGGTTTCGCGCCGCTGCTCACCGCAAAGGGTGTACAGCAGACGAAGCCGTGATCACAGCGCGACCTGGCTGCCGAAGGCGCAGTCGATAATCGGGAGAAAAGATAAGGATAGATAAGGTCCCGGGAGATCGGCGTGTATCCACGAAGGACGTGAGGGCGCGGGCCGAAACCGCCATGCTCGGGGCAAGCGGCAGATACCACGAGGCAGAGGCGAGACATTCCATGCGAACCGAAGTAATCTCCATCGGCAGCGAGTTGACCACGGGCCGCAACCTCGATACCAACGCGCAGTGGCTCAGCCGCCGCCTCGCCGAGATTGGCATCCCGGTCCACTGGCACACTACGGTCGCCGACGATCTCGACGCCAACCTCGAAACCTTTCGCCTGGCCACCCAGCGCTGCGGACTCGTTCTCTGCACTGGTGGCCTCGGCCCGACCCAGGACGACCTGACGCGCGAAGTCCTCGCGAAAGTGGCCGGCGTCGGACTGGTGCAGGACGACGAATCGCTGCGGCGAATCGAGGAGATGTTCAGCCGTCGCAATCGCCCGATGCCGCCGACGAATCGCGTCCAGGCCCTGATGCCGGCCGGTGCAACGCCTCTGCCCAACGATCGCGGCACGGCGCCCGGCGTCTGGATGAAGATCGGCTCGTGTGTTGTCGCCGCCATGCCGGGCGTGCCATCCGAGATGTATTTGATGTTCGAGAACCAGGTCCGGCCGCGTCTGCTCGAGTTGGGCATCGCCCGCGGCATCTATATCGAGCGCAAGATCAGCACGTTCGGCATGGGTGAGTCGCAGATCGAGGAAAAGTTGCTCGATTTGACCAAACGCGGCCACATTCCCGAGGTCGGCATCACTGCCAGCGACGCGACCATCTCGCTGCGCATCTTCGTCGAAGCCGCCAGCCGCGAGGAGGCAGCGGTCCAGATCGAGCCGATCGAGAAGATCATTCGCGACCGGCTCGGCGATCTCGTCTTCGGCGCCGACGAGGAAGACCTGAACGATGTCTTGATGCGGTTGCTCCGAAATCAGAAGAAGACGCTCTCGGTGGCCGAGGGCGTATCGGGGGGCCAGTTGGCGAGCAAGTTGACACAGGTTCCGGGGGCGAGCGCCTGGTTCCACGGCGGCCTGATCGCCTATGACGATGCGACGAAAGTACGCCTGCTGGAAGTGCCATACGAACTGATCGAGCGTCATGGTGTCGTCAGCGCGGAAGTGGCCGAGGCGATGGCGGCGGGCTGTCGCAAGTTGATGAACACGGACATCGCCATCAGCACGGTCGGTATCGCGGGACCGGACGGCGGCAGCGCGAGCCATCCGGTCGGCATGGTGTTCGCGGGCCTGGCCTGGCAAGGCGGCACGACGTCGCGGGCCTCGAACTGGGTGGCCAGCCGCGGCGAGGTGCAGAGCCGGACCGCGAAGATGGGCCTGAACCTGGCCCGGCTGCATCTCATGAAGACGTAGCCACAAGCGGCTCGCTTTTTGGCCTGGGACCGGCGACGAAATCCCTTCACTCTTTCTTGCCGCTTGCGGCTTAGCGGATCGCCCGCTAACGCCCGCTAAGCCGCAAGCGGCGGGAAGTTATTTCGCCGTCGGTCCTTGGCGGGCAAGCCGAGGTTCTTGTTTCGCGCGGCCGGGTCGATTACAGTCAACAGACATGACTTGTCCCCTCATGCACCGCCCCCGAGTCCGGGGTTGCTCCCGGGAGGTCCTCCGTGATCAATTTCTCCTGTTCTCACTGCGGCATGAAGTTCCAGGTCAAACCGGAGTTCGCCGGACGCTCCACCCGCTGTCCTACCTGCAAGCACCCGCTGAGCGTGCCGGGGATCAGTGAGACCCTCGTCAAGGTGTCCGGCCAGCTCCACGGCGTGCCAAGCAGCCTGACCCAGGCCGGACTGGGGATGGCCGGCGTCACCCTGGAATACCCCGCCGCCGAACGTCCGGACCAGCAGTCGGTGCGCGATCTGCTTGCCGGACGCACCCGCACCGGCGAGCGCGATATCGTCGAGAACCAGCTCGCGCGCGGCGGCATGGGTTCGGTCCTGCGCGCCGTGGACTGCGACATCCGCCGCGAGGTCGCCATCAAGTACATGCTGGACCAGCACGATCCGCACAAGAAGACGCGCTTCATCGAGGAGGCACAGATTACCGGCCAACTCGAACATCCCTGCATTGTGCCGATCCACGAACTCGGCGTCGATGCCGAGACACGACTGTTCTTCACCATGAAGATGGTGCGCGGCCAGAGCCTGGCCCAGGTGTTTGACGAATTGCGAAACCACCCGAAGACCGCCGAGAAGACTTACACGCTGGGCCGGCTGCTGAACGCTTACGTCAACGTCTGCAACGCCCTGGAATATGCCCATGCCCGATCCGTGATCCACCGCGACCTGAAGCCGGCCAACATCATGCTCGGCGAGTTCGGCGAGGTCTACCTCATGGACTGGGGGCTGGCGAAAGTGCTGCGCGGCAATGTCGCGCCTGCGCCTGCGCCGGTTCCGGTCGCGGTCCCGGTCCCGGTCGCCACGGTGGCTCTGACGCAAGGGAGCAGTGGGGCCTCCTCGCACACGCACAAGGTGGCGACGAGCCGTGAAGGGGAGACGGACCTGACGCAGGAAGGTTCGATCCTGGGTACGCCGATGTACATGCCGCCGGAGCAGGCTCTCGGGCAGGTCCACTTACTCGATCGGCGCAGCGACATTTATTCGCTGGGGGCAATCCTCTACGAGATGCTGTCCTTGCAGCCACCCGTGGAGAAGGGGGGACATTTCAGCGCCGTGCTGGCGCGGGTGATGCGCGGAGAGATCGTGCCGCCCGAGCAGCGCCAGCCGGACCGCGCTCAGGCCGGGAAGATACCCCGAGAACTGTCTGCCATCGCCATGAAAGCCCTGGCGAAGAATCAGTCCGACCGCTATCAGAGCGTGGAGGCCTTGCGGCGCGACATCGAGCTGTTTCAGGAGGGACGATCGGTCAGCGCCAGACCGGACACCTTCCGCGAGGCGGCGTGGAAACTGGTCAAGCGCAACCGTGCAGTAAGCGCGGTGACGGCGACGGCCATCCTGCTGCTGACGTTTGTGCTGGTGCGCAGTTCCTGGGCCAACTATCAGGCGCGGCGCGAGACGGAGAAAGCCTACCAGGCGTATCAGGACCAGGTGAAAGCGTCGGTGCCGGCGTTTGTGCGTTCGGCGCGGCTGTCGCTCAACGAGAAGGAATTCGACGATGCCCTGGAGCAGATCGACGTGGCAGTGAAGGCGGATCCGGATCATGCCGCGGCCTGGCTGCTGCGTGGGGAAGTGCGGATCGCCAAGCAGCAGTTCGATTCCGCTGCGGCGGACCTGGCGAAGTATGCGGAACTGCGACCCGACGACAGTGCCGCAGCTCAACTGCGCGACGTGTGCCGCACGGCGAAACAGGATGACGTGCCGACGCTGAACGCCTTCTACAAGGCGTTTTTGGAAAACAAGCGGTTTGTGCTGGCCGAGCAGATGACGCACTTGACGGAACGTTTGGTCAAATCGCGGCAGGAACTGCTGGGGGTGTATTGTCAGCGAATCGAGGCAGCGTGGCCGGGGTTGGGGGAAAAGCTGTCTCTGGACGCGGATGGCCGCTTCCGCCTGAACTTCATCGATTGCAAGCAAGTGAAGGACCTGACACCCATCAAGGGCATGCCGCTCACCGCCCTGGACCTGACCCGCTGCGGGGTGCGGGATTTGGCACCGCTAAAGGGGATGCCGCGCACCTGGTTGATCCTTACTCAATGCCCGCAAGTCCGGGATCTGGAGCCGCTCAAGGGCATGCCGCTCACCTCGCTGATCCTTGCTTACTGCCCGCAAGT
>JBBSDR010000854.1:0-4143 GCA_038240465.1 Gemmatales bacterium | reverse complement strand
GCGGCAAGAAAGAGGGAAGTGGTTCCGCCCTCGGGCCTGAGGCAAGGCGCATCAGGCCCTCGTGGAAAGAGCAGCAAGGGGAGGAAGGCGTGATCGAGGTGTCAAACCTCCGCAAGGAGTATGGCGGCGCGGAAGCGGTTCGCGACGTCAGCTTCACGGTTCGGCCCGGCGAACCAACCGGCTACCTGGGGCCAAACGGCGCCGGCAAATCGACTACCGTGAAGATCATCGCCGGCCTCATTCGGCCTACCTCCGGGCAGGTCAAGGTGTGCGGCCATGACCTGGCGCTGGCGCCGCTGGAAGCCAAACGTCGGATCGGCTACGTTCCCGACAGCGCCGCCCTCTATACCAGCCTCACCCCTCACGAATATCTCTCCCTCGCCGCCGAATTGCACCAGCTCGACCGGGCCGTCGCCGCCGAGCGCATCGATCAGTTGCTGGGCGCCTTCGCCATCAGCAACACAGCCGACCAGCAGATCGAGACACTCTCCAAGGGACAGCGACAGAAGGTCCTTCTCAGCGGCGCGCTGCTCCACGATCCCGACGTCCTCCTGCTCGACGAGCCGCTCAATGGACTCGACGTCAACGCCGTGCTGACCTTTCGCCGGCTGCTCGAACACCTGGCCGGCCGCGGCAAAACCATCCTGTTTTGCTCGCATATCCTGGAAGTTATCGAACGCCTCTGCAAACGGGTCATCGTCATTCATCAGGGCCGCATCGTCGCCGACGACGCCACGGATCGCTTGCTTGCCCAGACCCGAGAAGGCACACTGGAAGCTGTTTTCCAGTCCTTGACAAGGCCGGACGATGCCGGGGAGTCTCTCAAGGGAGTAATCGACGCGCTCGGTGACACACCTCGTTCGGAGCGATTCAGTTCATGAAGCGGATGGGAGCAGCCCTGCTGACCATGCTTGGAGTCGAGCCGCGGGCGTTTGTGGCCCTGACGCGGGCGCTGATCCTGATGGACCTTCGCGGCCAGCACTATGCCCGTGCCACCGCCACCAAACCCGGTTCCCTCATCAGCCCCCTCTTCTGGGTCGTTGGACAGTGCTTGTTCCTCTCGGCCGTCGCCAGCCTGGTCCTCTTCGCCCGCGCCGACGTCTTTGCCTTTACCTTCATCTCCCTGACGCTCTCGCTGCTGGTGATGGCCAGTACCGTCGTGGTGGAGTTTCAGGAGATCGTCCTCGACCCGCGCGACCTCGAGATCGTACGCCCGCGCCCGGTAAGCACACGCACTTACTCCGCCGCTCGCTTCGCCAACCTGCTCTTTTACGTCGCCCTGATCTACCTGGCCCTGAACCTGTTCCCGCTGCTCCTGGGAGCGGGCCTGCGCGATGCGGGCGTCTGGTACGCGCCCGCTTACCTGGCCGCGTCGCTGGCCGGCAACCTCGCCGTTGTCGCCATCGTCATTCTGCTGCTGAGCTTCGGCGCCGGCTCCCGCAAACTGGCGGAACTGAAGGAAGTGCTGGCCTGGACGCAAATTGTCCTGGTGGGGCTGGTGTTCTACAGCGGCCAATTGCTGCTGCGCGACGACACCGGAGCGATCCTGGTCTGGGTGGCGTTCCCTCCCGACTGGATCGACTGGCTTCCCTCCGCCTGGCTGGCTCATTTCGTGGACGAGGCAGCGTCCGTTCCCTCGAGCACGGTCCTGCTCCGGGGGCTGCTGCTGATCGCTGTTGCCCTTGCGGCCATGGCCGCCATCGTGGCACGAGTGAGCCAACTCTATCGGACCCTCCAACCGCCGGTGTCCCTGACGGGTCGCCGGCCCATGCGGCCGGAGCGCGTGGGCGGCCTCACGGGCGGTTGGTCCTCCTGGATCGTGCGGCCGGGAGAGGAACGAATCGGCTACTGGCTGGCGCGCACCCTGCTCGCCCGAGACCTCAGCCTGCGGATGCGCTGCCTGTGGCCGTTCAGCCTGGTCGTGGTGGTGACGGGACTCGGGCTGGCGACGGGACAGTTTGCCAATCCCCTCGAAGAACGCGACAGTTATCGCATCACGCTGTCCATCCTGGCGTTCTACCTTGTGGCCCTGGCGCTGCCGCCGTTGATCCACAACCTCACCTTCAGCCGGGAGAGCGAGGCGTTTTGGCTCCTGGCCGGCGCTCCGCTGGCGCGCCCGGCCCGGCTGGCTCGAGGCGTCTGCAAGGCAGTGATGTTGCTGCTGGTCACTCCGGTTTGTCTGCTGCTGGCCACTGTCGCCGCCTGGGCCTGGAACGATCCCCTGGCTGCCCTGCTGCACGCGGCCCTGGCCTGGCTGCTCTCCTGGTTGTTGTCCCTGTCGTCTCTGTGGCTGGTGGTGCGCGATTATCCTTTTTCCTGCGCCACCATCCGCGGGACGGCAGCAGGGCCGGTAACAGTGCCGATGGCGTTGCTGGGGACGGCGGTGATGGCGCTGGCCTGGTTGCACTTGCTGTTCGCCGCTTCCCCGTGGTTCTGGGCCGGGGCGTGCCTGGCCTGCCTCATGGCTTGCTGGCCGCTTGGACAGTGCGCCGACAAGCGCCTCGCCCGCCTCTGGAGGCTCGGCACATGAAGCTCAATCGCCGGTTCCTCCGCTCCGCGCCTGGGCAACTCTCACTTCTGGGAGGGGTTTACCTGGGCGCGGCCGTCCTGGCAATCGCGGCCCTGGCGGTGCGTTCCCTGTTCTTCGAGCCGCTGGTGCGGGAAAAGTACGCTCCAATTCCCGAGAAACTCCAGGAGAAGGTACGGGAGCGGGGGGCCGGGAAGATCGAGACGCGCGCGTTGACGGACGCCATTGAGAAGCTGGCCCAAGAGGAAGCAGACTCGCCTCCGGGACAGCGCGCTCGCCCAGTCTCCGCTGCGGACCGCGCCGCCGAGTTGGCGGGTCTGATCTATGGTAACTGGATCGACGATACCGGCCTCGATCCGGACAATCGGTTGGCGCGAAGTTTGACCGCGACTTACGCGGGGGCCATTCGGGAGCGCGTCCGGCGAACCCTGGTGCTGGGGGACCCGCCGCAACGCCGCCGGGCCGTCCAACTCTTGTCGCTGCTGGATGCGGAACCCGCGGTGCTGGAACTCTGCCGATTCGCACTGTACCGCGCTCGTCGCCGCGGCGAGACCACACTGGCCGAAGAGGCCCAAGCCGTCCTGGATCGCCTCGAAAAGACGGTGCAAACCCGATGACTGCGCAAGGTCCTCTCTCTCAGAACTCCTCTCGGGGTCCTTGCTGGATCTGGCCAGTGCGCCTGCCGCCGCGCATGGCCAGTGGGGCGTTTCAGGCGGCGCATGCGCTCGGCGAATGGCTGCGGCCCTGGTATCGCTCGCTGGCCGCGGGCCTGCTCATTGGCGCCCTGCCGCTCCTGCTGGATTACGCAACAGGGGCGGCGACCTGCAGGATACTCACGGCCTTGATGCTGACTCCCTTACTGCTGGGAGCAGTGGCGCGCGACTCTCCAGGACAGGGGCTTGCTCTCGTGGGCAGTGTGTTCGGCATGCACAGCGCGCTGGTGCTGGTGCTGGCGGCGCACGATCCGGTCTGGCTGGGGCAAATCTTGCCAGGAGGCGTCGACTACTGGGAGCGGAGCCGGAGTTGGATCACCACGGGAGTCAGCCGTGAGTATGAACTGGCCTGGTGGGTGCCGAGTCATCTGCTGATCTTTGCCGGCGTCAACCTGTTCGGCTACCTGTCGCTGGGATGGCTTGTCTTCTGGGAGGGGCTTTATCAGGTGGACCTGATGAACTATTATGTGGCCCAGTTGATCGTCCACTCTCCCAATCCGGGCTGGGCGCTCCTTGTGGGCTGGCATCCCTGGTCTTTGTGCCGGGGCATCGGCTGTTTCCTGGTTGTGTTCGAGGTGGCAAGCCTGTCGTTTCAGCGGTTGACCGGTGTGCCGCTGAGTCCGCCGGGGCGGCGCTGCCGGCGCTGGCTGGCTGGGTTCGCGTTTTTTCTGCTCGATGGTGTGGTGAAGTACGCGCTGCTGGAGGTTGTCCGGCAAGTGCTGGCGAACAACCTCGCCGGGGATGTGGCGGGCGGGTAAGTCTCCTGTGCAAGCGCCAACGGAGCCGGAAGCGTCAGCGACGGGGAGAATACCGTCGCTGACGCGTCCCGCTCCCGTCGGCGGGGAACAGGAGTCTGTGGTGGGTGCGCTGTTCTACAATGTCCTGGTCCGCCAGGCCCGCCCG
>JBBSDR010000853.1:0-4146 GCA_038240465.1 Gemmatales bacterium | reverse complement strand
CTCCGCTCCGAAGACTCCGCGTCGCGGCTAACCGCTATACATTGGGATAAACGCCCGCATGAGGAACCACCATGAAACGCCTTGCTTTCGTCCTCCTGCTGCTGGCCTGCGCGAGCGTCCGCGCCGACGACAAACCGAAGCCGATGCTCACGCGCTGGGCGAAGGACGTCTCCGCCGACAAGGTCCATCCCGAGTATCCGCGGCCGCAACTCGTCCGCAAGGACTGGCAAAACCTCAACGGCTCCTGGGACTACGCCATCCGGCCGAAAGCCGACAAACGGCCTGCGAAGTTCGACGGCAAGATCCTCGTGCCGTTCCCCGTCGAATCGACCCTCAGCGGCGTCGGCAAGCGCGTCGGCGACGCTCAGCGCCTGTGGTATCGCCGCACTTTCTCTGTGAAGCGAGGAGACAAGGAGCGCGTCCTGCTCAACTTCGGGGCTGTTGACTGGCACGCGATTGTCTGGATCAACGGTAAGGAGGTCGGCGAACACAAGGGCGGGTACGATCCCTTCTCGTTCGACATCACCCATGCGCTCAAGGAAGAAGGCGAGCAGGAAATCGTCGTCGGTGTCGGGGACCCGACTGACAAGGGATTCCAGCCGCGCGGCAAGCAGGTCGCCAACCCGGGCGGCATCTTCTACACCCCGGTCACCGGCATCTGGCAGACCGTCTGGCTGGAGCGCGTGTCGATTGGCTACATTAACTCGCTCACGATCGTTCCGAACGTGGACGAGGGCAAGATTTTTTTCGCAACAACTTTCGTGCGCGACATGACGTCTGGATTCGTCGAGGTGCGGGTGTCCTTGCGTGGCAAGGAGGTCGCAAAGCAGCAATTCCCCGTCGATAATATGGGATGGAGTGCCAGCGGAACCATCACCCTGCCGAAGGATGCGCTCGTGTTGTGGTCCCCGGAGACGCCGGTCCTGTACGACGCGGAGTTCACCTACGGTGATCGCAAGGATGCCGACCGCGTGACCAGCTACTTCGGCATGCGCAAGATCGAGGTGAAGAAGGACAAGGACGGCTTCAATCGGCTGTTCCTCAACAACAAGCCGCTGTTTCAGTATGGCCCCCTCGATCAAGGCTGGTGGCCCGATGGTCTCTACACGGCGCCGACCGACGAGGCGCTCAAGTACGATCTCGAAGTGACGAAGAAGCTCGGCTTCAACACGGTCAGAAAACATGTGAAAGTTGAGTCGGCACGCTGGTATCATCACTGCGACAAGCTGGGCCTGCTCGTCTGGCAGGACATGCCCTCCGGTGACCGCTCCATCGGCGGCAACGATCCCGACATCAATCGCTCGGAAGATTCTTCCAAGAACTACTACCGCGAATGGGGAGCCATCATCGACACCCTGCGCAACCATCCCTGCATCGTCGTCTGGGTGCCATTCAACGAGGGCTGGGGACAGTTCGATACCAACGCGGTCCTCAACTGGACGATGAAACGCGATCCCTCACGCCTGGTCGATGGCCCCAGCGGCTGGACGGACCGCGGCGGTGGCCACATGCACGACATGCACAACTATCCCAACCCCAACATGCCGAAGCCGGAGGCGAAGCGAGCTGTCGTCCTCGGTGAGTTCGGCGGACTTGGTCTGCCGCTGGAAGGACACCTGTGGCAGAAGAAGGACAACTGGGGTTACAAGACTTTCAAGACACGCGAAGAGTTGCAGACCAACTACGAGATGCTCATCGACCGCCTGCAGCCGCTGATCGGCAAGGGACTGTCCGCAGCCGTCTACACGCAGACGACCGATGTCGAGGGCGAGGTCAACGGGCTGATGACCTACGACCGCGCGGTAATCAAGGTTGATGCCGACAAGATCGCGAAACTCCA
Source organism: Gemmatales bacterium (assembly GCA_038240465.1). Taxonomy (GTDB): domain Bacteria; phylum Planctomycetota; class Planctomycetia; order Gemmatales; family Gemmataceae; genus JBBRIK01. The sequence continues at coordinate 2,306 of JBBSDR010000853.1, read as the reverse complement.
TCGGAAACTCTATCTGCCGCCGCCGATTTACGTCCGAACGGTCATCGTGCCGACGAGCGAAGAGAAGGGGCAGACGTGGCGCTACACGACGAAGGAGCCAGGCAAGGAGTGGACGACGCCGGACTTCGACGACGCCTCGTGGAGCAAGGGCGAAGGCGGCTTCGGCACCAAGGGAACGCCAGGCGCAATCGTGCGGACAGCGTGGAACGGCAAGGACATCTGGCTGCGACGGACGTTTGAGTTGAAGGACGTGAACTTCACCGGCTTGCGACTGCGACTGCACCACGACGAGGACGTCAAGGTGTACGTCAACGGCAAGCGGATTGCCACGGTGGCGGATTTCTCGACGGATTACTTTGAACTGACGCTCGGCGACGAGGCGCGAAAAGCCTTCCGCGCCGGCACGAACACGCTGGCGGTCCACTGCAAACAAACGACAGGGGGACAGTACATCGATGTTGGGTTCGTCGATGTCGAGGAGAAGCCGCGTTGAGGTGCCTTTTTTGCCGCTTGCGGCTTGGCGGTCTTCATCCCGCTAAGCCGCAAGCGGCAAATACTTTCAGCGAGCGTGGATGTGCATGCCGCCGTTCTGACTCGCCAACTCGGCAAGCATCCCCGCCGCCTTGAGACGACGGCTCACGTCGATGGTGTGGATGATGACACGATTCCGATTGACGCTGGTGATGTGCCGCAACTGGGCCGGAGTCAAATCGTCCGCATCGGTCACGAGAAAGATCACCTCGGGATCGAACCCGAGCGCCAACTCGAACGCCTTCTCGTGATCGGTGCCGCCCTCGGGACGGATACCGGCCAGGGCCTGTTTCACGTCGCGAAGGACTTCGGAATCGACCTTCAACAACTGCGCGCCGCCCTCGGGAATCGTGTCCGCCGCGCGATTGTAGAGGACGACCTGAAACGCGGTGCCTCCCGACAGCGAATCCAGACAGCAAACCAGTTCCGCCCTGGCCCGTGTGAAGCAGCCATCCAGACCCATGCTGAGGGAACGATCGAGCGCGAAGACGATCCGCCGGGCCGCGATGGGAACGCGAAAGAAGCTGGGATTGTCTCCCTTACCCGGTTGACCGCCGCTGCCGCCGTCCTCGTGCTTCGCGCCACCAACCCCGGCGCGCGCGACGACCATCGGTCCCGGCCCGTTGTCGTTCCGGAACGGCGTGGCGGGTGTTTGCTCAACGTGAACTTCCCAATCGATCTGTTCTTCCGCTTTTCCCTTCGCCGGCAATGGTTGCTTCCAGTCAATCAGCCCGAATGGCATCCCCTCGTAGGAGACGCGGCTATCGATCACCGTTATCGGCCGCCGAGTTGGCTGGCGAATGCTGCTGCAGACCAGCAGCAGGGCTGCGTGGAGGAGCAGCGAACCGGCCAGGGCGGCGACGAGACGACTGCGTGAGGATTGCGGCCGGGACGGCATGCGGGACTCCCTTCCCATTTCGGGAGCCGTCCTGATATCCAAAGTCTGCTTGCGGATCAAGAGCGTCAGCGCGGTTTGCGCAACTTCAGGGCAAGGATGCGACCCAACTCCTCCACCGGCTCCTTGTGGTCATCGACGCGGAAGTCGAGAAAGCGGTCGCTCAGGCCATTGGGGCCGCCCTTGTCGCGGACGACGAGCAGGGCGGCCGACTGCTTGCCGCGCTTGTCGCCACCGGCCTTCTCCGCCGCCTCCAGGGCCGCCATCATACGCCAGGCCAACGGACCCTTTGCCTCCTCGAACGCCTTGGCCATGTCATCGACCACTTCCTTGCCGGTCAGCAGATTGCCCTGGCAGGTGTAGTTCTTGCCGCTCTTCGCACCGGCCCAGGCGTTGCAGCGTTCGCCCGTGAAGTTGGCGGCCTCTCCCTTGGCGTCAACAATGCCGAGCTGGCGCACCATGCGGCCCGCATCGGCCTCGGTCAACGCCTTGACCGTCTCGGCGGCCGACTTGCCTTTTTCGAGCATTTCCAGCCCGTGCGATCCAAACGTGACATTGACGGCAGCCTGTGTCGCAATGGCGCCGACACCCGCCTTCGCCCACGGCACCGCCGAGCCGACGGCCAGGTACTTCGACGCCACCGCCACGCCCCATTCCTTGCGCTCGGGATCATAGGCGGCGATGGAGAACGTATTGACCTCATCGCGCGGAGGCCGGGACGCCTCTGTCTTGAGGGACAGGGCCAGGAGGAACAGCACACTCGCGGACAGCAGCAGCACGGCACGGTTCATCGCGGGGTTCTCCCACTTGCCGCTTGCGGCTTGGCGGCAGTCCGCCACGCCGCAAGCGGCAAGAAACCTCAGTTCTTCGTCGAAACAGG
>JBBSDR010000852.1:0-4146 GCA_038240465.1 Gemmatales bacterium | reverse complement strand
GCGCCATCCGTCATTCCTCGACGGTCACCTATGCGACCTGTGCCTTGCACTGCCTCAGTTGCGGTCTGCTCTTCGTCGCGCTGCCGCCGGAAGGCCGGCATCCCCTGCCGCTGGTGCTGACGCTTGTCGTCCTCGGCTGGCTGACCTGGGCGAGCAATGCCCTGGCCCTGCTGCTCAAGCGCGTGGGCGATTACCTGGGCGAGTTGAACACCGCCCTGCGCGAGCAGCAGACGCAGTTGGAGGACCGCATCGCCGAGCGCACGCGCCAGTTGCAGGAGGCGCAGGCTCATGTGCTGCATCAGGAGAAAATGGCGGCGTTCGGCCTGCTGGCGGCCGGCATCGCTCACGAGGTCGGCAATCCACTGACGGCCATAAGCTCCCTGGTGCAGATGCTGCAGCGGCGCGGCTGCGACGACTACACGGGAGAGAAGCTGGCGCTGGTGTCCGGCCAGTTGCAGCGCATCCAATTGACTTTGCGCGAGCTGATCAACTTCAGCCGGCCCGCCAGCACGATTCGCGCTCGCGTCAGCGTCGCCGACATTCTCGAAGAAGCCCTCAACATCGCGAAGTATTACAAGCGGACGAGCGATCGTATCCTGCAGCGCGACGTGCCTCTCGATTTGCCTCCGGTGTATGGCGTGCGCGATCAGCTTGTGCAGGTGTTCCTCAACCTCATCCTGAATGCGATTGACGCGACGCGAGCCGCCGGGCGGGCCGAGCCGCGCATCGAGGTGAAGGCGCGGGCGATTGCGGGAGCGGTCGAAGTGGTGGTGATGGACAATGGCTGCGGCATCGCGGCTGAATACGAGGGCCGGCTGTTTCAGCCGTACTTCACGACGAAGTCGCACGGAACGGGATTGGGGCTGTTCGTGACGCGGAAACTGGTCGAGGAACACGGCGGAAGGGTGTCTCATGAGGCGATACCCGAGGGAGGCGTCCTGTTCCGTGTGGTGCTGGCGCTTGCCTCTTAGTTCGACTGTGTGAGATCGCGTTTTTCCGTCCGAGCCGCGAGCCGTTCGCTATGGACCGACGGCGAAATAACGGGTTGCCGCTTGCGGCTTAGCGGGCGTAAGCGGGCGGCCCGCTAAGCCGCAAGCGGCAAGGGCGTCTGCCCCCAGAGCTTGTGCAGGCACGGCGCGTTCATCTTCAAGGAATGTTCAGGATGCTGCAACTCTGCTCATAGCTCTCCTCCAACTCGAGCGGCACGGCGAGATTGTCGGCGAGCCACAACGGCAGTGTCGGCAGTGGATGTCCAAGCGCCAGGGATTGCGCCCACGTCTCGAGCACCCACTTATCCGTCCGCTTCGTCAGCCGGCACGCGGCGGCATAGAGCGAAGTTTCGGGATTCAAGGTCGGATCGGACTGCCCAAGCAACTCGAGCATTGACTCATACAGGTTCTGGGTCCGCGTCGTCACCAGATCGACGATAACGACAGAAACGCCCTCTCGAAGCAAGCCGGCGCACTTGGAGAGGAAGGCGTTTCGATGCTCGGGACGGTCCTTGTTGGCGGGACTGACAATCTCGACGGCGGCCACGAGACGGCAATGACGTTTCTCGTCGTAGACCCGCACCTCGTAGACATCCTGGGCTGGCAGATCGGTGATGACGGCAAGCGTTGGTCGCGCCGGCGCCCAGACCGCTGTCGCAACGCCGCCGTTGCCGTTCTCGTCGCCGGTTGCCAAAACACCTTCGTCCTCGTTCTCGAAGGTTGCCACATCAATTTCGGCGCTCGCTCCCGAATGGACTCGCGGCTCGGCGAAATAGCGACGCGGGAGCTTCCGGCGGAGGCTGGCGACAATCATCATCGGCCATCCACCGTGCAGCCCTTCCCAATGGCGCATGTCGTCCAGAGGCGAGCGGAAATGATCGCGTAACGGCATGAGTTGATTCTCCTTTTCGCTCATTCTGCCGGGAATATCAGTTCGGAGCTATCGATTTGTCGCGACGATGCGGAACAGGATGGGGACTTCGGCGCGGAAGCCAAGGTCCTGCGTTCCCTGGCCGGCGTCGAACTTCAACGTCGCCTCGCGCTTGCCCGCCTCTCGCGCCGTCAACCGCAGGGCGACGTACTCCAACTTCTGTCCGCTCAGCGTGCCGGGTGGGGGCGTGAGCAGGGCCGCCTCCAGCCAATGGCCCTCCATATGCTTCCCCGCGGCAAACAACTCATCGCCGGCGATGGCGAGCGGCGGGGTGACCCCTGCCTCGTTGTGGACCTTCACGAGAACGACCTTCGTCCGGCCTCGAACCAGCGCGGCGTCGAGCGGCCCGCGCGCCGCCTTGACCCGGCTCTCGGGATTGATGTGGACGCTAATCAGACACAGCGGATCGAGCAAGACCTGCAATCGCTCCAGGCCGCTGTCGCCATCCTTGAGGTCCTCCGCGAGCAGGTCGGCCAGCTTCTTCTCGACGCCCGCGGGCAGGGCCTCCTGTTTCGCGAGCATGACGAGCAGGTCCTTGGACCGGGCGCGGACCGCGCCCCAGTCCGCGCCGCCAACGTGCGGCAGCGGATCGGCTGCATCGAGTCCGGAGACCGAGACCAGGACGAGGAAAAGCACAACGCATTTCATGATGCACCTCACGACAGCGAGCATTTCGCTCCTACTATACTCGTCTCCAGAGGATATCGAAAGCCAACCGGTGATGCCTCTTCATGGAATCAAGTCCCGTCAGCCCGATCGAACGGTTGTGCCGCGCCGCCGAGGCCCGTCCGAGGAAATCAACCACTCCCTTGACAGACGGGCCGCCATGCCCGATCATCATTAGCTACTCACAATCTCTTCTTCGCTTTGAGTTCTCGACCCGCGCCCGACTTTATTGAGGGGCCTTCATGGCGGCATCGTCGTTGAAATGTCCGGAGTGCAGCGTTGTACTCAAGCTCTCCGCTCCCGTGGCGGCCGGCAAGAAGATTCGCTGTCCGAAGTGCCAGGCGGCCTTCCTGCCGGAGCCGAGGATCCAGGCCGCTCCGCCGCGCAAGACCTCGCCGAGCAAGACCGCCGACTCCGAACCGGACCTCGTCGAATCCTTCGAGGATGACGAGGCGAAGACCACTCGCCCGCGCCGCAAGACAGCTTCTGCCGACCCGGATTATCGGCCGCGGCGGAAATCAGCGAACGATGCACCCCTCAACAAGACTCGCCTGATCGTCCTCCTTGGCGTCCTTGGCGTGGTGGCCATCGCTGGCGGCACCATGCTGGTCATCCACCTCTCCAAGGATGAGAAGCAGGTCGCCCAGGCACCGGATAACCTCAACGGCCCCTTCGGACACGGCGGGCCGCGCGTTGACTCTCCGCCAAAAGACCCTTTCAGGCCACCGTTCGATCCGCGCGACCAACCACAGACCGAGAAGCCGCCGATCGACACACCCCCTGAAGACAGGCCGCCCATCAAGCCGCCGGTCGATCGGAAGCCCATCGACAAGCCGCCCGTCAAGCCGATCCCGCCCAGGCCGAAGGACCCCGAGCCGATCGACGATCCCGGCTCGACCGGACCGCCGCCGCCTCTGCCGGGCGCGAAGGATCGGCCCTTCCTCACGCTGGACTCCGGCGGACATACCGCGATGGCGCGCACCGTCCTGTTCACACCCGACGGCAAGCGCGTCATCAGCGTCGCCGCTGACAAGACCGTGCGCGTCTGGGATGTGCAGACGGGAGAGACCACGCGCATGTTCCACGTCCCGGTCGGCCCGGCGGACGAGGGATCGCTGTACGCGGCCGCCATCACCCGCGATGGCCGCAAGCTGGCAGTCGGCGGCATTCCTCTCGGTTTTGCCGAGACCGGCGGACTGATCTACCTCATTGACATGAGTACCGGACGCGCGGAACGAACCTTCAAGGGACACGCCGGCGGCATCACCGGTCTGGCTTTTTCGACGGACGGCAAGTGGCTCGCTTCGTGCAGCGGCGACGGCACCGCGATCGTCTACAGCGTCGTGACCGGCCAGGTATTTCGTCACTTGCAGGGACACAAAGACACCGTCAACGGGCTGGCCTACTCTCCGGATGGCCGCTACCTCGCCACGGCCAGCCGGGACAAAACAGCCCGCATCTGGAACCTGCAGACCGGCAAGACCATCGCCGAACTGGTCGGCCATACCGATAAGGTCATCTGCGTCGCCTTCACCGCGGACAGCAAAACCGTGCTGACCG
>JBBSDR010000851.1:0-4150 GCA_038240465.1 Gemmatales bacterium | reverse complement strand
TAGGAGACGGGGGCAAGCAGCACTCACTTTTCTCTTGTCGCCGCGATAGGCGATCCGTTATGCTCAAGCGATCCCGTCTTCGAGGAGATTTCAGCCCCTGAAGGAGTGACCAGTCATGAAGCGAGGTCTTGCTTTCGCTGTTCTGGGTCTGTTCCTGACGTCCGGCTTGCTGCTGGCGCAGGAACGGCGTGATCCCCCGCCGCGTCCGCCCCAGACTGATCCGGCCCAGCCGCCGGGCGGTTTCCCGGGTGTTCCGCCGGGTGGTCCGGGTGGTCCCGGCTTCCCACCGGGCTTCCCGCAAGCCGCTGACTACAAGGAACTCGTGGGGGTCCTTGTCGATGCGCTCGAGGACAGCGACGCCGACGTCCGGCAGTCGGTCGCGCAGGCCCTCGCCAAGATCGGCCGGCAGGCCGTCAATCCGCTGATCGACATTCTCAAGGACAAGGACAAGAGCGCCGGCCTCCGCGCCAACGCCGCCTACATCCTCGGCCAGATCGGACCGCAGGCGCGTGAGGCGCTGCCGGTGCTGACCAAGGCGCTCAAGGAGACCGACAAGGACCTGCGCAAGCGCGCCGCCTTCGCCGTCGCCGGTATTATCGACGATGGCATGGCCGGCTTCGGCGTGCCTCAGGGGATCTTTGGCCCCGGCGGTCAATTCGGTGGTACGCGCCCCGGTGGCAAGATCGCCGATCCCGGCGTTGTTGGCCCCTCGATCGCGAGGGAGAAGTCGCCCGAGAAGCGCCCTGATCCGGAAAAGAAGCCCGACTGATCCCACCCCCGTTTGCGGCGCAGCGGCAAGCCCTGCTGCGCCGCGAGCGGCTCTGCCGACCTGTTCGCATGACGTCTCCGGCCCCCTCCGACGCGGAACAGCGCTATCGTCTCCTGGCCCACCTTGGCCGGATCGTCAGCTCCAGTCTCGATCTCCGCGCCGTCTTTCGCCGTGCCGCCGACGAGGTCCACGCCCTCATCGGCTGCGATCGCGTTCATCTCATTCTCGTCGATTCCGAACAGAACACCTGGCAGGGTTTCGCCGTCGAGTACACGCCGCAACCCCACGCCGTCGATATCCCCTGTCAGACGCTCAATCAGTCCGCCGCCGCCTGGGTGCTGCGTCATCGCAAACCGCGTTTGATGCGCCGCCTTGGCGAAGGCCCCGGCCATCCGCTGGCCGAGGATCGCCATCTCGCCGCCGCGGGCTATCGCGCCTACGCCTACTTTCCACTCATTTGCCGCGAACGAGTCGTCGGCATCTGGGGGCCAGCTACGCGCGACGCGACTGCCCTTGATGTCTGGGACCTAACTCTGCTGGAGGAACTGTCCAGCGCCTTCGCCATCGCCCTGGACAATGCCGCCGCTTACGAGCAGATCGCCGCCCTGAAAGCACGCCTTGAACGCGAGAACGTCTATCTGCGCAATGAGGCGGCCACGGGTCCCGAGTGGAGTCAACTGATCGGCGACAGTCCCGCCCTGCGACAAGTTCGCGAGGCTGTCGAGCAGGTGGCCCCGACCGATAGCACGGTCCTGCTGCTGGGCGAAACCGGCACCGGCAAGGAGCGCATCGCCCGCGCCCTGCACGAACGCAGCGGCCGGCGCGATCGTCTGCTGGTGAAGATCAACTGCGCGGCCCTCGCGCCGGGTCTGCTCGCCAGCGAGTTGTTCGGCCATGAGGCCGGCGCTTTCACGGGAGCGGTCAAGGCGCGGACGGGACGCTTCGAGATCGCCCACCAGGGGACTCTCTTTCTCGACGAGATTGCCGAGATATCGCCCGAGACTCAGGTGCTGCTGTTGCGCGTCTTGCAGGAGCGCGTCATCGAGCGTGTCGGCAGCATCGAGCCGATTCCGGTTGATGTGCGCATCCTGGCAGCGACGAACAAGGACCTGCAAGTGGGAGTCGCCGAGGGCTGGTTCCGGGCCGATCTCTTCTATCGGCTCAATGTCTTTCCGCTGCGCATCCCGCCGCTGCGCGAACGTCGCGAAGACATTGCCGTTCTGGCCAGGCACTTCGTCGAACGTCTATCGGGCAGAATGAATCGGCCCGCGCCGGCGCTCGCTCCGCAGGCACTCGAGTTACTCGAGCGCTATCACTGGCCGGGAAACGTCCGCGAACTGGAGAACCTCATCGAGCGTGCCCTGATTGTCAGCCGCGGCGACACCTTGCAACTCGATCCGACCTGGCTGCCTACCGGCACCGCACTGTCCCTCTCGAATGCCTCACTGGCCGACGTCGAGCGGCGGACCATCGTCGATGCCCTGGAGCGCTGCGGCGGCCGGATCTACGGTCCCGGCGGGGCGGCACGCCTGCTCGGTTTGAAGCCGACGACTCTCTACGGCAAGATGCGAAAGCTCTGCATCGTTCGCAAGTCCGGTGCGACGCAATTCGAGTGACCATTCCCAGTCATCCAACCATCCATCGTCGCGCCGTCAACGCGCCGCCGGCCGGGAGTTCGGTGCCGCGGTCAGCGCAAATGATTGTCGGAACAATGGTTGCGAAGGCTCATCGAAGAGAAATGCCATCGCGGCATGGTCGTTGCTTTGGGAGAGGTCATTCGCGAGGAATGGATCAAGCAAGGAGAAATTCTCATGACCTGCGTTGTGACCGAACCCTGCCGCGACTGCAAGTACACCGACTGCGTGATGGCCTGTCCTGTCGATGCATTCTACCAGGATGATCGCATGCTCTACATCGACCCGGAGACATGCATCGACTGCGGTGCCTGCGCGGCGGAATGTCCCGTGGAAGCGATCTTCGATGAGGGCGCTGTCCCCGAACAGTGGCTGTCCTACATTCAGCTCAACCTCGAACGGACGCAAGAACTGAAGCGGAGCAGCGGGACGAACATCACGCGGAAACAGGAGCCGCTGGCGAGCGCTCCCTGCAAGGTTCACTGATCCCCGCCCGTCAGGCGCTCGATGAGCTTGTGAGACCGCACCTGGAGCAGGTCTCCCCAGACTCGATAGAAACGGATGCGCATATGGGGGGCCGACTCCAGTTCCTTTGGCTCGAAGACGGCAGTCGCCCATCCGGTCCAATCGGAGAGGCGGAGAGTGACGACCGGATGGGCTGCGGCGTTTTCCCCGCGGTCCCATTCCGCCGACACAAGCGGTGCCTCCGTTCCCAGCACTTCTTCGAGTTGCTCCATCCGGGCCTGAGTCAGCCGGAGCAACTCCCTCGCTCGGGTGAGTGCGTAGCCGTACTGTACTTCTTTCACGAAAAACCTCCGCGCTTGAGCCTGCAAGACTGGTATTGCAAATGTCATTCTATCCGACTTGCCATCGGTCTGCCCATTCAAGAAAGACGCACTTTACAGCGATGCCAGTCCTGCTGACACGGCGTACTCTGAACTGAAAGGTGAGTGCCTCCAAGGGTGAACCTCGATGAACGCCATCTCACAAACCGGAGCAGACGTCCGCCGGCTGACCCGCGACGGTCAACTGAGCAGTCCGACAGCGGGCCTCGCAATGGGCTTCGTCCAGGCGAACCTCGTCATCGTGCCTCGAATCCTGGCCGATGACTTTCGCGGTTTCTGCGAGAACAATCCCAGGCCCTGTCCGCTGCTGGATGTGACCGCGCCAGGCGATCCGGAGCCGAAGAAGGTTGCGCCGGGCGCCGACGTCCGCACCGATTTGCCGCGTTACTGCGTCTATCGCGACGGCCTGGTGATCGAGGAACCCGCGGATTTGCTGCGCTGGTGGAGCGATGATCTCGTCGCCTTCCTGCTCGGTTGCTCGTTCACCTTCGAGAACGCGCTCCTGCAAGCGGGCGTGCCGGTGCGGCATATCGAGGAGGGTCGAAATGTGCCGATGTTCCGCACCAACATCGCCTGTCAGCCGTCCGGCATCTTTCAGGGACCGATGGTCGTATCAATGCGGCCCATCCCAACCGCTCTCGTCAAAACGGCGCGGCGTGTCTGTTCCCGGTATCCGCGGGCGCACGGCGAACCCATTCACGCCGGCGATCCGGCTGCGCTGGGTATCGCGGACATTCACAAACCGGATTTTGGCGATGCGGTGACGATTCGTCCGGGAGAGGTGCCGGTCTTCTGGGCGTGTGGAGTGACTCCTCAGGCGGTGGCCATGCAGGCGCGGCCGCCGCTGTTAATCACCCACAAACCGGGCCACATGTTCGTGACCGACCTGCGCGATAGCGATC
>JBBSDR010000850.1:0-4153 GCA_038240465.1 Gemmatales bacterium | reverse complement strand
TTGCTAACCATCATCGTGTTCAAGGAGCCGGCGTCTGTCCAGTCTGCCCGGCGCTTTATCCGGGTCCACATCGCGAGAGAGGCCTGGCAGGAATAAAAAGATATTCAAGGTAGAAATCTTAGAAGATCCGGGAAAGTACAGTTACGGCAATGACAGCCTGAAAAACCGAGATCGTTCGATCCCGTGGATCTGGGACGGACTGGTCGCAATGGACGCCATCACGCTCCTATCCGCCCCGGAAAAGACAGGAAAGACCACGCTGCCCAGCCTGTTGCTCGATCGCCGGCGTGAGGGGGGCCAGTTGCTCGGCCGCACGGTGCGCCCCGGCCGAACCATTCTCTGTTCCGAGGAGAACTCTCGCCTGTGGGAGTTGCGCCAGCCGCCTCTCGATTTCGGTCCTCAGCTCGAATAACATCACCCGCTTGGCGACAATCCCTCGCCGCGGCGCTGGCGGCGCTATATCGATCATCTGCTCGAGCTGCCCGAGGATTCATTCGATTTGCTGGTGATCGACACCGTGATGAGTTTCCTCCCGGCCGCCCAGAACACTCCCGGCGCGCTGCGCAAGGCGCTCAACGAGCAGCGGGTTGTCTGTGGCATGCCCACCGGTGTGTTGCGGCCGCATCAGGCGTGCGCCTCGCGCAGCCGAACTCGCGCCCGCGGCCCTCTGACCGCCTTCGCCGACATCCTCATCGACACGCAGGTCCCGTCCGGCGACCGCTTCAGCCGCCGCCGGCATATCAGCGGTGTCGGCCGCGAGCCCGGCACGCTCCAGCACGTCGCCGCCGAGTTGAATGCCGAGGGGACCGACTACCTTCTGCTGGAGGACGACCCTCCGTAGGCAGCGCTTCCCGCGGTCCTGGAAACGCTGTAGCGCCTGTTGAGGGAAAGCCCCGAGCCGCTGACGCGCCCGGACATCCTTGCCCGCTGGCCCGAGGGTGAGCGCGTACCCCACGCGGACTCATTGTGGCGATCCCTGGCGCGCGGCTGCGAACAGGGCCTCTTCGTCCGCACCGGGGCGGGGACGAGGGCGGAGGCGTTTCGCTATGCCCTGGCCCAGCGCGACCCTGCCGCTTGACCCCACAGTCTCGCGTACTCTCGTCTGGTTCGGACAGCCGACGCGCATAGCATCAGAATGTGGGAATCCCTGGCGTCCTGGAGTGCAGCCATGCCTGCCCTGTCGCGTCTCTGTCCTTCCTGCGGAGCCACGGTGTTCCTGCCGCCAACCGGGCCGGTCGATCTCAACCGGGCGACTGTCCAGGAGGGCAGCGAAATCATTTGCCCCTCCTGCCGGGCCACGATGCCTGCGGAAGTCGGCGTAGCCACGCGCGCCGAAACGCCGCCGGCCGCCGGACCGCGGACGGTCCCTTTCCTGCCTCCCGCCGACACGGTCTCCGAGGCCGGACCCATCCTGCCGGCAATGGCATCGGTGCGGCCCAACGTCCCCGGCTACGAGGTGCTGCGCGAACTGGGCCGCGGCGGTATGGGCATCGTCTTCCAGGCGCGCCAGGTGAAGGCCGATCGCGTCGTCGCCCTCAAGATGCTCCTGGCAGGTGACTTTGCCGGCGAGGACCAGCGCGGGCGTTTCCGGGTCGAGGCGGAGGCGGTCGCCCGCTTGCAGCACCCCAACATTGTGCAGGTCTTCGAGGTCGGCGAGCAGGACGGCCGGCCCTTCTTCAGCCTCGAATTCTGCCCCGGCGGCACTCTGGCGGAGCGGCTGCGCGCGGGACCGCTCACCGCTGCCGAGGCAGCGCCGCTGGTCGAGGCGCTGGCCCGAGGCGTCCACGCCGCCCACCAGGCCCATGTCCTTCACCGCGACCTGAAGCCGGCCAACGTGCTGCTGGCCGGCGGCAGCCGCGATGCCCCACTAGCCCAACTGACGCCCAAGGTGAGCGACTTCGGCCTGGCCCGCAAGCTCGACTCCGCCGGCCCCACACACAGCGGCGACATCCTTGGCACGCCAAGCTACATGGCCCCCGAGCAGGCGGCCGGCCAGACGCGCGAGCAGGGGCCGGCCGTCGATGTCTACTCCCTCGGGGTGATCCTCTACGAATGTCTGACCGGCCGGCCGCCGTTTCGGGCGGCGACGGTCCTGGAGACCTTGAAGCAAGTGCAGCACGTCGAGCCTGTCGCGGTGCGGCGGCTGGCGCCTGGGGTGCCGCGCGACCTGGAGACCATCTGCCACAAGTGCTTGCAGAAGGACCCGCGCAAGCGCTACGCCGGCGCCGACGCGCTGGCCGACGATCTTCATCGCTTCCAGCGCGGCGAGCCGATCCAGGCCCGGCCGGTCGGACGGCTGGAGCGGGCAGTTCGTTGGTGCCGCCGCTATCCCGTGGTGGCCGGCCTGCTCGTCCTGCTCGCCGCCGCCCTGGCCGGCGCGCTGGTCGAGTGGCGCACGGCGACCGACGAGCGCGACCAGAAGGAGGCCGCCCGCGCGCTGGCTGCGGAGAGTGAGGGGAAGGAGAAGAAGCAGCGCCTGGCGACCGAGGCCCAGAAGAAGATCGCGGACGACAGAACCGAGGAGGCCCTGACCAGCGCGACAAAAGAGCACGATGCCAACGTCGAGAAGGATCAAGTGCTGAGCCGGATGGGCGTCCTACTCGCGGATCTGTACTGGCAGACCTACAACGCGGACCTGGCCCAGAAGACACTTGAGGCAAGCCCGCCGCCCCTGCGCAACTGGGAGTGGCGGTACATGGCCCGGCTGGTCGGCGGTAACGTCCGCGTATTCCGCAGCCAGAGTGGCATAATCCAGTCGATCGTCCTCAGCACGGACGGCCGGCGCCTCGCCGCGGCAGGTGCGAGCGGCGTCAAGGTGTGGGACACCGCGGACGGCAAGGAACTGTTCACGTTGGGTCCCAGCCAGCGCTCCGCCGCCCTCAGCCCGGACGGCCGGCGCATCGTCGTGACAGCGCTGTCGGCCGAGGGAAAAACCAGCGATCCGCGGCGGCAGGTGGTGGGGATGGTCCACGAAATCGGCAAGGGGCGTGAGGTTCGCTCGCTGACGGCCCCGTTCGGCAGCCGGGTCGATCGCTTCCTCTTCAGCCCGGATGGCAAGATGCTGGCCGGCTACATGGCGAATTTCCCGTCCGCTGTGCGGCTGTGGGACCCGGCGACCGGTGAGGAGGTCAAGACGCTGGGAGGAATCGACGGAGCCTTCTGGTGGGTCGCGGACGCGGCTTTCAGCCCTGACGGCCGCTTCCTCGCCACCGTCGGCCGGGGAAAGGAGAATAAGGACGAACTGAAGGTCGTGGAGGTTCCTGGGGGAAAGGAAACCCTATCGTCCACCGCGGAGGCTGGCCAGAACCTTGTGGCCGTCGCCTTCAGCGCCGACGGCAAACGGCTGGCTGTCGGCGGCAAGCACCGCCTGCATCTGCCGGGGAACAAAGGCTCTCTCAAGGTCCTGGATGCGGCCACAGGGCAGGTGGTGATGGACATGCCCACAGCGCCGGGAGGTGTGTCGGTCGTGGCCCTGAGCGTGGACGGCCGGCTCCTGGCCACCGTCAATGCCGCAACGGGCGCGGGGCTTGTCCTCGATCTGGAGAAAAAGGGCGAGACCGTACTCGAACTTGGCGCGATGCAGAGCGGCGGCATTGTGTCCCAGGTGGTCGCCTTCAGCCCCGACGGCAAACGCCTCGCGACGGCCGGAGCTTACAACCCGCGGGTCTGGGACATTGCGACGAGGCAGGAGGCGCCTGCCCTGCGCGGCCACACTCCCCTTGTCACGGCAGTGGTCTTCGGGGCCGGCGGCCGCTACCTCGCCTCAGTGGGCGGGGAGCAAGCGGTACGCCTCTGGGACCTGAACGCTCCCCCCAGCCCGCAGGTGCTGCGCGACAAGCTCACCTACTTCACCAGCGCCGTCCTAAGCCCTGACGGCGAACTGGCCGCTGCCGCCGGCTACGACGCGACGCCGGGCAAGACCAGACGCGGCACCGTCACGCTCTGGAAGACCGCCACCGGCGAGCGGGTCCGCATCCTTGCCGGCCACGAGAGCATGGTCAACTGCCTCGCCTTCAGCCCCGACGGCAAGCGGCTCCTCTCCGCGGGATGGGACCGGGTGATTCTCTGGAACCCGGCCACCGGGGAAGAGACCCTGAGCTTCCGCGGACACAATGGGACCAACTCGATTTCCAGGGGCGCCAACGCCGCCGTG
>JBBSDR010000849.1:0-4154 GCA_038240465.1 Gemmatales bacterium | reverse complement strand
GTACCACTTAAGGCAGAACGAAGCCCCTTCTGGGTGTGCGCCCCAGGCGCGAGCCAGCGAGACCATGAAGGCTTCGCCGGCGGCCCCTCCACCGAATCGACGTTCGACCCGAAAAGTGTCGTCGATCACATCCCCCGGCTTCGGCGCTCCGCCGCCGGCTAACCGCGAATCCGCCCCTGGCATCGTTCACCCCTGCCGAATTGGCGCGTCGGGCCCGCTACTGGATCCCCAGCCGCTTCCTCTTCTCCTCCCACTCGGCTAGCTCGCGTTTGTTGTCTGTCGCCAGCGGCTGGCTGGTGCGCAGCGCCTCGATTTCAAGCCGGGACAGGCGGACAGAGTGGAGGTTGTAATCCATGAACGCTTCCGCTGCGATTGGCACGATCGGCTGGATGAGCGCGAACATGGCGTTCGCGTAGTCGCGGATCTCCTGCTGGGCGTGCGGGTCCATGCGCAGCGACAAGAAGTGCAGCAGGTTGTGCAGATCGATTTTCCAGTACCACTCGGTGTAGACGCTGAGCGGCAGCCCGACGCGGGCCAATTCGCGCGCGATGCCCCCTTCGAGCGCCTTCTCGTAGCCAATGTACTGTGCCCTTTCGGTCTCCTCTAGGTAGCGCAGGAAGTCTTCCGCAGTGGAAACATCCGCGGGTGCCTCTCCGCCCTGGTGGTTCGTCTTGCTCTGCTGCCGGACACCTTCGACCGACGGTCGGTAGAAGCGGTCTTTGACCACCGAGTAGCGGGCCGAATACTCGTTGACGTTCGCCGTGCGGTGGCGGATCCACTGGCGCGCGACGAAGATCGGCATGACGTGGTGGAACTTGAATTCCACCATCTCGAAGGGCGTCGTGTGTCTGTGCCGGGCCAGGTAGCGGATCAGTCCGCGGTCCTCGTTCACCTGCTTCGTGCCTTCGCCGTAGCTGACCCGCGCGGCCTGGACGATGGCGAAGTCCGCGGTCTTGCCGACCGGGGCGAACCGGGGCATGACGTCGAGGAGCGCGACGAGGCCATGCTCGTGGATCTTGACCTCCCAGCGAGCAGCGCTACCCATCAAGTCGAAGACTGGCGACTCGAGCACCTTCTTCTCGATGACAATTTGGGGGATCTGGGGTTCTCCGTTCATCGGACTGCCTCCCGTCGCGGCCCATACCTGTTCAAGTGATCATAGCCCGCCGTCACTACAGACAGAAGGTCAGCAGACAACGCGCGGCTCACCGCCGGCATGGTTCAAAACAGGCCCTTTTCAGGTAACACTCTACGGCGTTGAGATGCGGTCGGTGAATGTCGAAATTCTTTGTTTGATAAGCAGTTGCTGCCAAAATCTATTCGGATGTTCACATGAGAAAGTATTACCTGGTTTTGAACCATGCCTCACCGCCCGCCGTCGAGATAGCGCAACTTATTTCAGAAAAACAAGTTGCGGCTCAACAACGGCGCGACGAGTGAGGGGCACTGAAGTTCGCCTTTGCCGCAACTCTCCAGCTGAGTAGATTATACTGCGTTGTCCTGCGCCAGTCTCGCTGGCGGGTTTCTGACGGGGCAAAGTGGATAAGGCTTTCAGGGTGTTCTTGCAGAAACAGCGTGCAATCGACCCGTGCTAGCAGATAGCCGTCGAGTCGAGTGAAGTTTCAGCCGAAAAACCAAGATGGAGGCCAGACAGCCGCAACTACAGCAGCTGCGTAAAGAACAAAGATGACCACCAGCGCAGGAGGCGCTTTCCGATGGAACGGACCCTCACGGAAGAGCTGAGCCTTCAGCACGAACAAGATGGCGTTCTGCTCTCGGGCTTGCACCTCGGCGAGACCGTCAACCCGGAACGCGAAGACCGATTCCGGGACGATCTCCGAGCCATCCTCCGCGCTATCAACATAAGGCCCTCGGCCTTCGGAAGGGACTACTTCCCGTATCTGGCGAAGGTTCTCTTTGAGGTGATCCAGAATGTCTACGATCACGCCGGCCGGAAGCCATTCCCGGAAGGGGCGAAGCTCGAAAGCTCGTGCCTTCTCCAGTATCACAAAAGCCTTACCGGCCGTTCCGATTTGGTCGGCTATCTCGAAAGGATCACGGCGACGGAGAACAGGAGGAGGACGGATTTCATTTGCGCGTGTGTGAAGGACGACGGGGTAGGGATTGCGGCCAGGCAGACACAGAATCTCCGGATCTACCAGGGACCCATCGGGGCCGAGGAGACTGCCGTCAAGACGGCGTTGAACACCCGTTCGTCCGTCAAGCTGCTCACGCAAGACAGCAGGATACGAGGAACACCTGGCCAGGGCTATCTTTACATCGGCGGCTCGCTGAAGAAGCTAAAAGCCTTTGCGGCAGCGCGGACCGGCCGGCTGCTGGCGACGTTCGATGGTAGCAACGAAGAAACGAGGGAATTCACTCTCGCTGAAACCGGTCTCGGACATGTGCCAGGAACGGTGCTCGACGTGGTGATCCCGATCCCCAAGGACACTGCTTAACTGAAGTGGTTCGTGGACGAACACCCATGCCGATCACCTATGTCAGGTATATCCACTCCAAGACGAGGCCGGACTGGTATCATCGGACCTTCGAGCATCTCGAAGAAGGGAACGTTCTGCTGTTCGACCCCGTCGCGGAGGCCACCAACACCTCGGTCGGAGAACTTTATCGCCGGCTCGATCCGGGGCTGAGAACGACCGAAGGTGTCGTTTTTCGCGGTTCGGGGCAAGGTTTCCTCGACGCCCTCGCCCGTGACAACGCCCTGCCGGAACTCTTGCGCGAGAAGCGAGGGTTGGCCCTCGTAGGTTCGGTTGACACGGATCGCCGCGGGCCCGGTTGGTACTCACTCCCCTACCTGAACCAGCCTGAGAGAGGCTTCAACGGCGAACATGTGCGTTACGCCGAGATTGAAGGCATCCTGCGGCGAAACCAGGCCATTTTCGAGAGCGATCAGTATCACTACGGCCTCCCGTCCGGGGCACACGCGAAGAATTTCATCCGGCTCGGCGACGCCTTGCGTAGCGTCTTCGATGTCAACCGGCTCGCCGAATGGCTTCTGCCCTACCTCACGGATCGAACGGTCATCGTCGGCGACACCGGGTCCATGCTGCCGCTGATGATTCGCCTGCGCGAACAAGCACGGGTAGACTTTGGCTGGCAGGTCGAGCTCGCGACCTTGGACCGCTACCCACGTGAGACATTGAGCGTCGCGGACGCAATCGAGGCCGTGATGCACCGCCCAATGGTGGAGAACGCGAAGGCGGATGAACTCCATCTCAATTACTTGTTCCTCATCAGCGTCAGCTCGACGGGGGATCTGTGCAAGCTGCTGCGGTCGCTCTGCCCTGAAGGGAGCAGGATTGTGGTCGTCTGTCAGACAACGAAGGACGAAATCCCGTGCGACAGCGCGCTCGCCACAGTGCTGGTCGATAAGTGGAAGGTTGACGACAAAGGCCAGTGCGACGAGTGCAAAAAGACTCACGTCCTGGACATCCACCCGGAGACCTACGAGCTGCTGCCCAAGATCAAGTGGGACCCAGAGATCGTCGGGAAGAACATCGCCGAGGCGAAGGCCGATTTCTGGACGATGACCGACGAGGCGGACGCTGTCCAACTCAACATCGACGTCGAATACCCCGAAGCCGAGCGGCAGGGCACGCGCCATTTCGGCGTTCTGCTCGAGACCGACAAGCTGGGAAAGCACGTTGAGTTTCGCAAGCGCTGCGTCGCGGCACTCAAGATGGTCGATCCACCGCCTCAGCTGATTTTCATCCCCGAACACAGGAACAGCTGGATCGTTGACGAACTGTGTCAGGCCGCGCATCCAGGCGTCCCTCGCTATCCCGTCCATCCCGGCAAGCTCTCGCCGCAAAATCAGGAGCGGCTTCGAGGCATTGATCGCGTCCTGGTGGCCGACGACGCCATCGTGACCGGCGTCACGCTGTTCTACCTGCGGAGCGCAATCTTCCTAGCCGCCCAGGAAGTTGGGAGTTCGCCGGAGATGTCCGCGTTCGTGATGGTGTCTCGGCCTGCGGACGACTGGCTGTTGAAATCCCTCAAGAACCGCTATCGGAACAGCGAGAAAGTTCTCCTCTTCTGCGGGGAGCACGTCTACTTGCCGGAAGGGCACAACTGTCCCTGGCGTGAGGAACTGGATCTGCTCAGTTCTTTCCGGAGGCGCCTGAACAGGGATT
>JBBSDR010000848.1:0-4158 GCA_038240465.1 Gemmatales bacterium | reverse complement strand
TTCCTGGAAATGCACCGGCCGATCCTTCGCATGTTCCGCGTAGGCATTCGTCGAACCGATCACCTGTCCCGTCTTCATGCCGCCGCCCGAGAGCATGGCGCAGCCGACCTGCGGCCAGTGATCGCGTCCGCCGTTCGGATTGATGCGCGGCGTCCGGCCGAACTCGCCCCAGACCAGCACCGTCACGTCCTTGTCGAGTCCGCGCAGCCGCAGGTCTTCCAGCAGCGCGCACAACCCGCGGTCGAGGACCGGGAAATGATGGCGAGCGTTGTCGAACGACGTCCCGTGCGGCTTGCCGTGCCAGTCCCAGCGGCCGTAGGCCAACGTCACCACACGCACGCCCGCCTCGACCAGACGGCGCGCGGCCAGCAGATAATCGTTCATCAGCGGGCCAGCGTCCCCGTAGCCGGCCGGCTTCGGATCGCCCCGGCCATACCAGTCGCGGATGCGCGCCGGCTCGCGGTCAAGATCGAGGGCGTCGGCCAGTTGACTCGACGTCAGGATGCTCATCGCTTGACGGGTATGCTCGTCGGCCCCGGCCAGGTTACCGCCGGCATCCATCTCGCGGCGCAGGCTGTCGAACGACTTCATCAACCGCTGGCGGTCGCCCAGCTGCTCCAGGGTCGTCCCCTTGAGGACCATGCTGCCCATGCCCTCGGCGTTGGGCTTGAAGGCGGAGTATTTGCGGCCCAGAAAACCCGGCTCGCCGACGATGGACCAGGTGTTGGAGATCATCTTCGGCGACAGGCCGACGAACGGCGGCACCCCCTCGCGCGTCGGCCCTTGCAGTTTGCTGACGGTGCTGCCCAGTGATGGCCAGCCGCCGGCCGGTGCGCGCTGCTGCGTCCGGCCGTGCATGCACTGGAACGCCGAGTGCTGGCCCTCGCTGCCGACGAGCGAGCGGATGATGGCCAGCCGATCCGTCATCCCGGCGATACCGGGCAAGTGTTCGCAGACCTGGAAACCGGGCGTCCTCGTGGCGATGGGCTTGAATTCGCCGCGAATCTCGACCGGCGCATCCGGCTTGAGATCGACCATGTCCTGATGCGGCGGCCCGCCGGACAGAAAGATCATGATGATCGACTTGTGCGATCGTTTAATGCCGGCCTGCGTCTCCGCCTGAAGGAGTTGCGGCAGCGACAGCCCGCCCAGGGCGAGGCCGCCGAGTTGCAGGAAGTTTCGCCGCGACACGCGATCGCAGAAGGAGTGAGATCGACCCCGGATCGTCAGCATGATTCGCCCCCCGAAGAAACGACTCGTTCATCTGACAGCGTACGGCAAAACAGGGGAGCGAGGCCAGAACATTTTTCCCGCGATCGTCACGAGACACAGAGAATGCGCGAGTCAACGATGGGACAGATCCTTTACTTTCGTTGGCCGCGCGGTACAAAGGAAGGGGTCAAGAATCGCACTCCCATCGCTTCGCCAGGCAGTTGAGGGTTGCCCAATGTCTCCTTCACCCAACCGTCCCAGCGCTCGAAAGCCGCTCCCCCCACCGGAGCAGCCGCCGATCGAAACCCATCCGGGAAAGGAAGAGGCTGCCTCGGACAGGCCAACCATCGACGACATCGATCTGTTTCAGGTGGCCTCTCCGCCTCAGGCCGCGGATTGCACCGTGCCGTTCGACCCGCGCTGTCCTGTGCTGCCCAGCCGTTTTGGGCAGTACATCCTTGAGGCGCGGATCGACTCCGGCGGCATGGGCGTGGTTTATAAGGCCCGGCAGCCGTTCAACTCGGCCGATCCCTCAATGACCCGACTCGTTGCTCTGAAGATGATCCTGCCGGAAAAGCTCGGCTCGGCGCAGGTGATCAAGCGGTTCCTCACCGAGGCGCATAGCGCCGCCCAGTTGGAGTATCACCCCAACATCGTCCAGATCCACGACGTCGGGGAAGTGAACGGAGTCCCCTACTTCTCGATGCAGTACATCGCGGGCGGCAGTCTTCAGCAGATCGTGGACGAGCAGTACGTCTTTCCGCCTCCGAACATTGCCCGGCTGGTAAAGAAGGTGGCCGACGCGGTCCACTTCGCCCACACCGAGGCGAACATCATTCACCGGGACATCAAGCCGTCCAATATCCTCCTGGGTAGGGAGACGGATTCCTGGGGAGAGATCAACCTGGACCAGGCAGGCAGCGCCGGCACCAACAGCTTCAGCCGTTGGGCGCCGAAACTGACCGACTTCGGTCTGGTCCGCCAGGCGGACAGCACCATGACTGTCCAGGGCGAGGTGATCGGGACGCCCAGTTACATGTCTCCGGAGCAGGCGCGCGGCGACCTCGATACGATCGGCCCGCGCAGCGATGTCTACAGCATCGGCGCGGTGCTGTACGCGCTGCTGACGGGCCATCCTCCGTTCGACGCTCCGAATCCCCAGGCGACCATCACACGCTTGCTCAACGATGAGCCGCTGCCGCCCCGTCAGACCGTAAAAGGCAAAGCGACCCCGCGGGACCTGGAGTTGATCTGTTTGAAATGTCTGGAGAAAGATCCCGCCCGCCGCTATCAGACCGCTCGCGCCCTGGTCGAAGACCTCGAACGCTTCGAGTCAGGGGAACCGGTCCTGGCAAAGCCGGTCGGGACCATGTCGGTCGTGTTTCGGAAACTCCGCCGCCAGGCGTGGCGACTCGCCGGCGGCCTTATCGTACTGGCCTGTCTGGCGATTGTCGCGGCGTTCGTCATCCGCGACCACATGGCCGGGAAGGAACGAGAGCGAAAGGAGCGCCAGGAATATCGAACGGCCATCGAGTCCATCGAACTGGTGAAAACCGCTCTGAACGCGAGAGAGGGCGACCGCGGCTTCAATCCGCGCGACTGGGACCGTCAACTGAGGCACAATTACGATCGGCTCAAACGCCTTCTCCCTGCCCCGCACCTCGAAGCTCGTCAGGGAGCGCAAGTTTGCTGCGAATTGGCGGAGGGACTGTGGGAACACGGCCACAAGGATCACGCCATCAAGGCGGCTGAGGCGGCGCAGGCGGTGTGCGATGAAATCGAAGCGCACGAGACCCTTACTGACCGGGACCGCATTCTGCGTGCAAAGGCACGGGTGCAACTGGGCCGAATCGCCGTCGAACAGTCCCATTTTGCGGACGCCAACGACCACTACCAGAGGGCCATCGGCGATCTGAAGTCCTGCGCGAGCCGGGATGAGGGGATGATCCTCATCGAGGCCGAAATCTACCACTGCCGGGGCGAAATGTACAATGCGAAAGCCAAACGGCCGATGGCCGTCGGCGAGTACAAGAAGTCGATCGACTTGCGCAAACAACTGACGAACAATCGCCCGTACAGCGACTCCTCCGCCCGTGCTTACTGGAACGACCTTGCTCGCGGACACGGATACGCCGGCGATACGCTGCTGGACCTCGGACAATTCGACGACGCGGACCGGGACTACCATGAGGCCGAGGTCATCCGCCAGGCGCTGCACCAAGCGTTCAACGACCCGAAATCTCGGCAGCAACTGGGCCGCAGTTACATGAATACCGGCCTGCTCATGCTGCGTCGAGATAAGCGAGCCGATGCGATCGACGCGCTCCGCAAGGCCATTGATGCATTTGAAGCCATCGTCGAGAAGACCGAACACAGCGTCGCGGCATTCAAGGCGGACCTGGCGGATGCGAGCCTTGAACTGGCCGAGATCTTTTTCAATCCGCCCATTGCCACGGGAAACATGAGAGAAGCCGAGACCCTGGCACGCCGGGCGGCGGGCTTCTACGGCGAACTGCTGAAAAAAGACCCAGACAACTCCTCGTACTGGCGTGGCACTCTTCGCGCCGCGCTGGACCTGGCCTACTGCTCCGTGGAATCCGAAGGAGCGGAAACCGATAAGCTTCTCAACGAGACCAGGCGCAAACTCACGGAGTTTGAGGAGAGAAAGGAGTTCCGAGAGAACCCGGAGGTGTTCTACCTCCATGCCGTGTTCGAGGCGATCCGCGGGCTTCGCAGTCCCGGGGGAGAAACGGAATGTCTGGTGGCGGTGCAGAACCAGTTGGCGATGGCGATCAAGGGAGGTTTCGCGAACGCGGAGCAACTCCGGCGCGACGGCAGGCTGCGGCTATTCAGGCTGAAGAAAAAGGATGAGTTGGACGTGATGGTCAATGACTGTGAGAGAAAGCGTAAGGGCGGCTAGATTGGGCGAGCCGGGAGCGTAAGCGA
>JBBSDR010000847.1:0-4164 GCA_038240465.1 Gemmatales bacterium | reverse complement strand
GCGGACACCTCGACGCCATCCGCCAGAAGTCGCCCCAGGTCGTGACGGCGTTTCGCGACCGGCTCCTGGAGCGCGTCCGCAGTTTGCTCGGTGAACTCGATGTCAACCTGGATCGTAGCGATCTTATCAAGGAAGTGTCGGTTTTCGCCGAGCGCAGCGATATCGCAGAGGAAATGGTGCGGCTGGCCAGTCATCTGGAGCAGTTCCAGGACGTCGTTCAGGCGGAGGAGGGAGCGGGACGTAAACTGGAGTTTTTGACCCAGGAGATGGTCCGCGAGACGAACACCATCGGCTCCAAGGCCAGCGACGTGGAAATCTCCCGGCACGTCGTCGAGATGAAGAGCGCCCTCGAGAAGGTCCGCGAGTTGATTCAGAACGTGGAGTGAGCATGGCGCGGGGGCCGCTGATCATTCTGTCGGGTCCAGCGGGCGCCGGCAAATCGACTGCCGTCATTCGCTTGCTGCGCCGGTCCAAACGGCCGCTGCGGCCGTCGATCTCGGCGACGACGCGAGCGCCGCGCGGAGACGAACAGGACGGCGTCCACTATCACTTCTGGACTTGCGAGCGTTTTCAGGAGGAAGTGAAACGGGAGGGGTTCCTCGAATGGGCCGAGGTCCACGGGAACTTTTACGGCACTCCGAAGGTATACGTCGAGGCGCTGCGCGACAAGGGCTTCGGCGTGGTCCTGGTGATTGACGTGCAGGGGGCCGCCCAGGTGCGATCCCGCTGTCCCGATTGCGTGTCCATCTTCATGCGGACCTCGACGCTGGAATTGCTGGAGCAGCGGCTTCGAGGCCGGGGGACGGAGACCGAGGAAGCGATCCAGCGCCGGCTCCTGAACGCCCGCAAGGAACTCGAACGGCGCGGAGAGTATCACCACGAAGTGCTCAACGACGACCTCGAAAGCTGCGTCGCCCAACTGTGCGAACTGATCGAGGCGGAGTTTCAGAGGAGTGAAGGCCATGCTTGATGAGTTGAAAGAAGAGGGGATCGTCAACAAGGTCGGCGGACGCTTCAAGCTGTCCACGCTGATCCAGAAACGCATGGTCATGCTCAACAGCGGCTACAAGCCGCTGGTCGAGGCGCCGCGCGGCGGCGATCGCATGGCCATCGTCATTCAGGAGATCCTACAGGACAAGATCTACCTCGACACCTCCGGCTATGTGCAGATGCGCGCCAACCTGGGCGACGTGGCTCGCCGCGCCAACCTGGGCGACGTGTCCTCCGATCTGTCGGGCGTCGGCGACGATTGACCCTCCTCTTTTCGCTGCCGCGGCTTTGCGATTTTTGCTGCAAAGCCGCAAGCGGCGGTTGCTCGCGCGAGACAGAGACCATGGCCGAGCCTCTCGAACAGAATCCGAGTTTGCCCGCCGCTCCGTCTCCGGCGGGTGCTTTTCCGGCCGAACTCAAGGCAACCTCCGAGCCGGCGTACAGCGCGCTGTCGATCACGGCGATGATCGGCTTCGGCATCGCCGCCCTCTATGCCGGCAGCATCGGCCTGATGGCGGTGGTCGGCCTGTTCGCGCGCAAGCCGCTGCTGCTCACTTTCTGGACCGCTCTGGTTCCCCTGTCGGCCATCCTCCTGTGCCTGCTGGCGCGGGCACGCATCCGCTCTTCCGAGGGGACGCTGGCCGGCGAGTCGCTGGTCCGCTGGGGCCTGCTGCTAAGCCTGTTTGTCACCCTGAGCTACTGGGCCTACTTTGCCGCCGTCTACTTCGCCGTCCGGCAACAGGCACGCGGTTATGTCGAGACCTGGATGGATCAGATACGCGACGACGACATGGCCCGTGCCGCCCTGGCAGTGCTGCCGCCGTTGAAACGCCTGGGCCTGCGCGAGGACGATCCCAATCTCCTTGCGGAAGTCGAACAGCGCCTGGCCGCTCTCGAGGGGCCAGGCCGGCCGGTCAGCATGTTCAACACCTTTTACCAGGTCCCCCTGGTTCGCCTGCTTGTCCAGAACGGCAGGGAAATGAAGATCATCCCGCGCGGTGTGACTACGTGGGATTACGTTCGCGGGGGCTATGAGGTCGTTTTCCTCTACGACCTGGAGACACCCGAGGGGACTTTCGAGGCAACCATTACCACGCGCGGTCTGACGGCCCCCCAGACCGAATACGAACGCCGGCAGTGGTACATCGAGATGAAGCAGACTCGCCTCAACGAGCAGGATGCGGTCCTTGGCTTGACCGACAAGGGACGTGCCACGTCCCGGTTGGTTGGCTCCGCGAACGGGTTCCTGCAACAGTGGCTGGAGGAGATGGCGAAACCCGCGCGCGAGGGCGCGTTCCTGCTGTCGCTGCCGCAAGGCCAGCGCGAAAAGGCCAGGGCGGACCTCAAGAATGCCGCCCCGTTGATTGCCGTCGCCGGTCCCGTTGGCGCAACGCTGGCGCTGCCGTCGGGACGAACCGTGGAGGAATTCACGCGCTTCCTCGACGGCGGGCTGATTCGCACGGACGGCTGGCGAATCAAGGGGGCCGAGGAAGACCGCCGGGAGATCGTCGCCCATGTTCGCAAGCTCTTTGCGAAGCGCGATTTCTCCGGACAGCTTCAACCTTCGCGGTCGATGCCGTTGCGTTTGCGTGTCGGCGACCACCTCCGTTTCCGCCATGACATCCAGATCGGCGAGCCAGGACGCTATTTTGCCGAGGGCTTTCTCGAGATCGAATGCGATGCGAAACTTCTCGATTCGCCGGAGGCGCAGCTGGATTCGCGGACCTGGCGGTTCGTTGCCCTGCATCTGCTGAACGGCAAGAAAGCACCATCCCCGCGCCGGAATGACCAATAACCGATGGTCATTCTGCCGGCGGGGCCGTGTCATCGAGCAGATGGCCCAGCTTTTCTTTCTTTGTCTTCAGATACTTTGAGTTGTTCTCATTGGGATCCACCTGGATCGGCACGCGCTCGACGATGTGCAGACCGTACCCATCCAGGCCGACCACTTTCTGCGGGTTGTTCGTCATCAGGCGGATGTTGCGGATGCCGAGATCGACCAGTATCTGAGCGCCGATGCCGTAGTGCCGCAGGTCGGCCGCATAGCCCAGGGCGTGGTTCGCCTCGACGGTGTCCAGCTTCATCGGTCCTTGCTGGAGTTGATACGCCTTGAGCTTGGGCAGAAGCCCCATGCCCCGGCCCTCCTGACGCATGTAGAGGATGGCGCCCTTGCCGGCCTCATCGACCATGCGCATCGCTCGATGCAGTTGCGAACCGCAGTCGCACAGCAGGCTCTCGAAGATGTCGCCGGTCAGGCACTGGCTGTGAACGCGCACCAGGATCGGCTCGGTTTGCGCCGGCACACGCCCATCGATCTCGATGCCGACGCCGCCCTTGCACAGGGCCAGGTGTGGCTCGGGATCGACGACCGACGTGTAGGCGATGAGGTCGAAGTCGCCATGCTTTGACGGCAGTTTGACGACCAGCTCGCGCTTGATGAGCTTCTCGCGAACCCGCCGATACTTGATCAGCTCCTCGATCGTACACATCTTCAGGCCGTGCTGCCGGCAGAACTCGCGCAGGTGGGGTACGCGCGCCATTCGGCCATCGGCCTGCAGCACCTCGCAGATGACGGCCGCCTCCTGAAAGCCGGCCAGCCGTGCCAGATCGACGCTGCCCTCGGTATGGCCGGAGCGCACCAGGACGCCTCCCGGCTGGGCGCGCAGGCCATCGACGTGACCGGGACGCACCAGGTCGGCAGGCAACGAGCGCGGATCGACGGCCACCTGAATGCTGCGACAGCGGTCGTAAGCGGAGGTGCCGGTTTCGATGCCGCTGCGGGCGTCAAACTTGACCGTGAAGGCGGTCCCCATGCGCGAGGTGTTCGTACTCGTTTGCGGATCGAGGTGCAGGCGTTCGCAGATGGGCGCCGACATGGCCAGGCAGAGGATGCCGCGGGCGTGAGTCAGCATGAAGTTGACCGCCTCGGGTGAGACGCGGTCGGCGGGGACAACGACGTCGCCCTCGTTTTCGCGGAACTGATCGTCAACGAGAACGATCATTCGTCCGGCGCGCAACTCCTCGATCGCTTCCTCGATGGGACAGAACGGATTATCGCTATCGGTCATGAGGGCCTCGGTTCCGAAAGAGTCGGGACTGTTCGCCATGAGGGACGTCCGTAGGTATTCTAGGGGTATCGATCAACTACCGGCGAGCGGGGGGGGGGGGGGGGGG
>JBBSDR010000846.1:0-4167 GCA_038240465.1 Gemmatales bacterium | reverse complement strand
CCGGCAGCGAGGCCGACGCGCTCCTGTACTATCTCCGGGCCAAGATCCGCCTGGGCCTGCTGCACTACTCGCTGAAGAAGTACGACGATATGGTCGCGCTCGTCACCAAGCTCCAGCCCATCGTCGAGAAGCTCAAGGGCGGCGCCGCCGACATGGAACGCGCCAATTTCCAGATGCAACTCAACGCCATCAAGCTGTCGGCGGTGTACGGCAAGGCCTTCGACGCCAGCGCGGCCGGCAAGCACGAAGAAGTCCTCACCCTCCTCGATCCGGTCGTCAAGGAACTCAAGGAAGGCAAGTATCCCGAAGCCAAGGACAACCAGCCGATGCTCTCCGGCCTGATGGGCATGGCCCTGCGCTCAAACCTGCAACTGGAGCGCGGCGAGAAGGCCCGCGCGGTCTTCGACACCTGGAATGCGCTCGAGAAGGAACGCATCCAGGCGAAGGCCAAGGTGGAGAGCGAGAAGCTCGAAGCGGGCATCGCCGATCTGGAGAAAAAGCCCGAGAAGTCGGACGACGACAAGAAACTGATCGAGCAGCAAAAGGGACAGCTCGCGACGCTCAAGGGCCAGTTGACCGAACCCGGCCTGGCCGAGGCGCTCAGCCAGCATCGGGCGTCCGTCCTGCAGCAGACCTTCGCCGTCCTGCACAAGCAAATCGAGGAGCTGCGCAAGAAGGGCGACAAGGAAAAGCTCAACCGGCTCATCAACAGCTTCAGTTCCCTGCTGACCGCGGAGAAGAGCGACGACAAGAACATGAAGCCGGACGTGCGTTTCCTGGTGGGCCAGTGTTATTCGAGCATCGGTCGCTATCAGCAGGCGATCGACCTGCTGAAGGCTTATCCGGCCCCGCCCCCCAACGCCACCCCACAGGACCAGGCCCGCTACAAGGTCGCCCGGGTGCTGCTGATCCACACCTATCGCCTCAATGCCAGGGAGAACAAGGACGCCAAGAGCTTCGAGGACGCGACCAAGATTCTCGATGAGGCCATGCAGCCGACGGAAGAGGACAAGAAGAAGAAGCAGGCCGGCTGGGGCAAGCGCGACATCAACGCTCTCAAGGAGGAGATCCAGTTGCTGATGGACCGGGAAGCCGTGCTGGGCGAGAAGGAGGCGGCCTGGGGGGCGGCCGTCAATCGCTGCAACGAGCTGCTCAAGATCCTCGCTCCGAAACTGAAAGAAGGCGGCGTAATGCGCGACCACTATTTCGAGGTCGGCTCCTTCTTCGTACGCGCACGGACGATGTACGGTCTCGAGCCGAAGAATGCGGCCAAGCGCGAGCAGTCTCTCAACAGTGCCGCCAACTTCTACAGCAAGCTCTTGACCAACTTTCCCGACCTCGGGGGGCCGGAGAGCAAGGCTCGTTATGTGGATTTCATCAACAGCCCCGAAGGCGCCGAGCTGAAAAAAGTGATCGACCAACTGATGCCGCCCAAGTAACCGGGGACCCCAAGGAGAACAAGCCATGACAACTCGCATGCGACCGCTCGCCCTGGCGTTCCTGTTCCTGGCCGCGCTGCCGGTCAAGACCCTGGACGTCGCCTACATTGACCGGACGACGGGCCAGGAGATCGAGATTCGCGGCATCGCCATGGGCGACGCCGACGAGAGTCCGGAGGGCATCACGATCAAGAAGGGTGCTGCCTATGCGATTACCTACACCAAGGTCGGTATGACGATGCGCCGGGATGCGAAGACGACGAAGGTCACCTTTCCGGTCACGGTGCCGCCGCTGAACGTCAAGGACTATCAGTTGCGCGACGCCGACGTGGCCCCGGTGCCTTATCTGCTGGAGTTTCGGCCGGCGCTGTCGCTGGTCGAGCGTGCGAACGCGCCGGCCGTCAAGGAGGCCGAGCGGATCAAGATGCAGAAGCAGGCGCTGCCGTTGTTCGAGCAGCTGAAACCGAAGTTGCCGAATACCTCGCGGGCCAGGCGGCACGTCGAGTTCAAGTATGCCGAGACGCTCTATCGCCTGTCGCTGGGCGACGACAAGATGCGCGAGCCGGCCATGACGGCCCTGGCCGCCTATCAGAAAGACTTCGCGAACGGCTTTCAGATTGCTCCGGCCCTGCTGATGCTGGCCCAGTTGCAGGAGGACGCGGGCGATCTGGTTTCGGTGCTGAAGACCTATCAGGACCTGGCCGTCATCCCGGGACTGTCGGAGGAGTTGAAAATCACCAGCCTGATGAGCGCGGCCCGGACGCTGATGAAGCTTGGGAAGTTCGGCGAGGCGAAGACGAGTCTGACCGCCCTGAAGGCGAACCTGCCGGCGGACAATCCGCTGACCAGCAAGGTCCAGTTGTATCTCGCGCAGTGCCAGCTCCAGGGCGACAACGCGACGGAAGCCCAGCAGGCGGAGAAGCAGCTGCGGCAGATCCTTGCCGGCACCGACGACAAGTCCGTCAAGGCCCTCGCGCACAACACGTTGGGGGACTACTACACGAAGTTAAAGCAGGACGAGAATGCCTTCTGGGAGTATCTGCGTGTCGATACGCTGTACACCGAAGACCGGTTCGAGCATTCGCGGGCGCTGTACCATCTGATGCGGCTGTTTCGCGACGTGAAGCAGGACGCGGAGCGATCGTCGCAGGTCGAGGAGATGCTGACCAAGGACCCGCGCTTCGCCGGGCTGGAGTATCAGAAAAAGGCGCTGAAGAAATAGACAGTCCGAATGGCTCCTGCTAGGATACCTCACCAGAGCCGCGCCTGCCGGTCGATGGCACGCGCGGCTCGACTATCATCGGGGCCGTAGCTCAACTGGGAGAGCGCGTCGTTCGCAATGACGAGGTTAGGGGTTCGATCCCCCTCGGCTCCACTTTCCGGCAACATCCGATTCGTCGGATGTTGCCTTTTTTATTGGGGTTATGGAAAGTGATGTTGGCCGTACTCGGCTCGATTTGCTGATTTTCCCTCCGATTTTACCTCCGAATTCCCTTTACTTACCTCCGATTGATCGTTATCGTGAGCTGTCGATGGTGATCTTTCATACATATTCGCGTAGGAGAAGCCCCGATGGCCAGGATCCCAAAAGGTGGTGCGGGTATCTCCTTGTCTTTGGACAGCGATGGTCGGACTTACAAGAAAGACCTTGGGTGGGAAGACAACATGAAGGGCGGTGTGCGGCAGCCGAGATTCTGGCTGGGGACCGATGCATCACAAGCCACGATGCGTCTCTTGCGCCTTGAACAAGTCTGGAAGGCCGTTTGTACGCGGTGGGATCGCGACAACCGAGAAGGGCGGCCGATGTGGGAACAAGCGACGAAAGCGATTGCTCTGGCCGTGGTAGGGGGGGGCGAAATCTGTCAATTAGAGAGTCCAGAGACCATCTATGTCAGCTACCCTTGTCCGGGCATGAGCCACACGTTGACCAGGGCGTCGTTCACGCCACGCGATCTTGTGCGGTGGCTCCGTGAGATGCAGCAAGATTTCCCCATGATCCGATTGGCGCTTGCTGATGCAAAGATCCAGAAAAAGGGCGAGCATGACTGGGACGTTGGAACGCAAAGGTACATCGACCTGCTTGAGCATGGTCGCATCAAGGCGAAGGAGTTTAGTGGCCAGAACCTCCACGCAGCCCTGGATGCTTTCGCCTCCCACGTCCGAGCCACGAAACTTGAAGCGGGGAAGCCAACTCAGCACGCTTTCCGAGTTGCGGGTCAGCTCCGCACACTGAAAGATCATCAGTCTGACATCCCTCTCGCTGCCCTTGACCTTCCAGTCATCGAGAAAATGATCGCACACTGGCAGGGGTTGCCCACCGTCAAGGTCGGCCGCACTGGAAGGACGTGTCGGTGCAGTCCCGAGACCGCACGCAACCTCATCAAGCGCATCCGAGAGTTCATCCGCTGGTTGCACAAGGCGAAGGAGTGGAACTGGCGCAAACCCGACGACTACGAGGTGCTGCCCGCGCGCATCGTCACCGACTATACTCGGGACGATGGCATGCTGCAAAGCGAGCAGGTGAGGACGTATTCCATCGAAGAACTCGCGAAACTGTGGGAGTATGGCAGCCCTCTTGAGCGGCTGCTCATGGTGCTGGCGCTGAACTGCGGGTTCGGAGCGGCTGAAGTCGCCACGCTCAAGGTAAATCAAATTAGCCTGGACATCATGCACCCATTTTTCAAGATCCAGGGTTCCTTCATTGGCCGTTTGCGTAAGAAAACTCGTG
>JBBSDR010000845.1:0-4167 GCA_038240465.1 Gemmatales bacterium | reverse complement strand
TCTTACTGGTGCTGAATCTGGTTCCCATGGTGATCTCAGGACAGCCCAGCGACGGCGCGGTACTCCTCTCGTGCCCATTCATGAGCGCCAAGAAAGTCGAGCAACACCATGTCACGCACCTCTTGCACCAGGGGCAAAACTGTTTGCGCCGAGGCCAGGTAGCAGAGGCACGGCTCTGGTACGAACGTTGTCAGGCTCTCTATCCTGGAGAACCATGCTCCTCTCACGGGTTGGCCCAGGTTCTGTTCCTCACCGGCGAAGCAGAGAAGGCCCGGACCATCTATCACTCTCTGACGTCAAGAGAGGACGTCCTCCCTGCGGTTCGACAGGCTGCCCGGGACAGTCTTGCGATCGCGGACTTGTTCCTCGTGGCGAGCGCGCCGAATCGAGAGGACCGATCAACCTTGATCCGCGAGGCCGACGAAGTTACGCGAGCTGTCCTGGCCGAGGCTGCAATGGTGCCTTCGCAGCTCCCTTCCTTTTTGGCGACGAGGGGAGCTGTCATGGTGGAGTCAGGGGACCTTGTCGCGGGAGCGACCCTGTTAGGCGAGCGGCAGGTTCAAACATACCCGGTGGGACAGGCGTCTCGCCTGTCCGGACAGGCGAGACGCCTGTCCCACCGGGTAGTTCACCTCTTGCCGGTCGCCTTAGAAAGAGTTCAACCCGAACTTGACTTGCCAGCAGACCAGGCCATTTGCTCCTGCTATCTTGCGCTGGCCTTTGCACGGCTGGGCCAGGAAGAAACCGGCCGGCACCATCTCGAACAGGCTCGTTCGTTCGACAAGGACAGTGTCTTTCTCAGGCCGATCCTCCAGGCACTATCCGCGCTGGCTCTCCGGAAGGATGCGCCAAACCCCGTTCTTGGATCTCAATCGTGACTCTGAGAGTGCTTGCAGTCGTTGCCCGCGCTGCCGTCCTGCTCAGCGCCTCCAGACGCAGCTCGCGTAGGCCGGCAGCAGCAGGGCCGAGACGGACAATTCCTTGCTCTCAGTCGTTCGCGGCCGTAAGATCAGATCATCATCCATTGACGAGGCATCCGACATGATTTCATTCGAGGGCGGAAAGCAGAGGTCTTGTGACAGCTTCAGTCGCCGTGACTTCCTCCGCTTCAGCGCGCTGGGATTGGGCGGCCTGACGCTGCCTGACGTCCTGCGCCTGCAAGCCCAGGCCGGGACCGGGAAATCGCCACGGGCCGTCATCATGATCTGCCTTGCGGGCGGCCCCAGCCACATTGACACCTATGATCTCAAACCGGACGCCCCGGTCGAGTTTCGCGGCGAGTTCAAACCGATCGGGACCAACGTACCCGGTTTCGACATCTGCGAACTGATGCCACTCCAGGCCCGGATTGCCGATAAGCTGGCCCTGGTCCGCTCGCTGCAGTTCGTCGAGCCGATGCAGCACGAACTCGAAGAGGTCTACACCGGCTTTCCAAAATCGGCCCGGCGCCCCGCGTTTGGCTCGGTCATCAGCCGTTTCCGAGGCGGCGACGGCAAGACCCCCAACTACGTCAGCCTGGAGTACAGCGAGGGCACCTCGAACTACGAAAACCCGCAGTATGTGGGGGCCGCACACCGGCCCTTGCACATTGCCGGGGGCGACGGAGTGCGCAACCTCGGCCTGCTGAACGGCATCAACCGGGGCCGGCTCGACGATCGGCGCGGGCTATTGTAGTCCTTTGATACCATGCGCCGCGATCTGGACACGCGCCGGGAGAGCCAGGACATGGACGCCTACACCGCCCGGGCGTTCGACATCATCACCTCGCCCAGGGCGCGCGCTGCCTTTGACCTGAGCCGGGAGCCGGAGAAGGTGCGCGAGCGCTACGGCCACAAGGACGCGAAGTTCACCTACGTCGGCAAGGAACCGGACTCGTACTGGTACGGACACAATTTTCTGCTGGCGCGGCGGTTGGTCGAGGCTGGCGTGCCGGTGGTGACGATGCGGACGGGCCTCTGGGACCACCACGGCAACGTCATTCAGCAGGTCGGCGGCGTCAGCATCTGGCACAGTCTGCGCAGTGCGTTGCCGCTGTTGGATCGCTCGATTCACGCCCTTGTGACTGACCTGCACCAGCGCGGCCTCGACAAGGAGGTATTGGTGCTGGTCTGGGGTGAGTTTGGCCGGACGCCGAGGATCACGCTGAGCGGGCGCGACCACTGGCCGGAAGCGAGTTTTGCCCTGTTTGCCGGCGCCGTCCGCACCGGTCAAGTGGTGGGACAGACGGATAGCCGAGGCGAACGGCCCCGGAACCGGCCGTTGGGTCCCCAGAACGTGATTGGGACCATTTACCACGCCCTGGGCATCGACTACCGGCAGAAGCTCAACGACTTTTCGGGACGGCCGATGCAGTTGCTCGACGATGGCGAGCCGATCTCCGAACTGGTGGAGTGACGAAGCCCGGCTTTTCGGGAGCCGGCCCGTTCCCGTCCTCAAGACAGTTCCTCAGCCTCGACCAGGTGAACCGGCACTTGCTCGATCAGTACGACTTCCTGAGCAGCCACATGCTCTTGCTGCAGAATCCATTTTAACTGCCGCATGCACATTGACGCTTTCACGTCTTGAAGGGCATAAACGACCAGCAGGATGTGATGGTCAATGATGGCTTCGGTCGCCCCTGGAGGGAGCCAGGAACCCGACCACGGCGGGAAACCCTCCACATTGGTTTGCGAGACCCCGCCAAAGCAGGAACGAAAGAACTCGGTGAGGAGGAGTTGCTGTGCGTCTGAAAAGACCGGTTTGCCTTGTGCCTGAATCGGTAGCCAGATGGTGAAGCGATACGCCAGGCCCTCAAGCGGCGGAGCCAGCCGGCCGCCGTAGCGGTTCCTAAGCAAGGCAACGGCCACTTCAAGACTTAGTTTTTTTTGCGGGAGCTTTCTTGCCATTTGCTTTGACCTCCTTGTCATTCGCCGAGACAACGCCCGCCTCAACCAGCGCCGAATACTGGCCCTCGGTGAGTAACAGGACGGGATACTCCGACGTGCCAACCGCTTGCCACGTCCCACTTACCTTGTTGAGCACGCGGAGTGCCTGAATGTATTGCTCGTTGCTCTGAATGTGAACGACATGTCCCATCTTCATCTCCCTCCCAGTGGTGAGCCGGTGGCTCGTGCAGGATTCCAATCTCTCCCCGAAATTATACGGTAGACGCTATGGGCCATTCAAGATCGGTTGCAGGTTGGCAAGCGCGCAGCACAAGCAAGGGCGAGAAGTTGTTTCAAAACAGACCAGCCCCGAGCGGAAGCGCGTGGGGTCTTGGGAAGGCACCCACTCGCTTGCGCTCGGGGCTGGTCCGCCTCGTCGATGGCGGTTCAATCCAGCGTCAGGTATGTGACGAGGTTGCCGAGGATTTTCCGGGCTGACTCCGGCTTGTAGGCCAAAGCCTTGTAGTTGGCGATGCCCGCTGCCGAGGCCACCAGGTCAAACTCCGAAAAGATCACGGCAGGCCGTTTCTTGACGAGAGCAACCAGGAGTTTCTGTCCCTCCGGTTTCTCGCCCTTACCGCGGATCAACTGCCGGGCCGGCAAGGTGAAACCGACGCCCCGCGACAGGTCCAGTCCGCCCTCGAACCGTCCCTCGGCTAACGCCGGATCGACGGACAATGGCTGCAAGGCGCCGAATAGCTCTTCCAGTTCCTTCCGCATGGCCTTCGCAAAGGCCAGCGAACCGGCGTGCGGATCGGCCAGCACCGTGCCGCCGCCTTCGACGAACTTCTTCAGGGCCTTGCGCTCGGCCTCGGTGAATGCCAGGGCGGTGCGTCCCGTGATGTGCAGGAGTTGCACCCCTTCCAACGAATCCTTGCCGAGGACCACCGGCTTCGCTTCCTTGAACTCGAGTCCGGTCAGGTGCTTGGCCAGCGGCTCCAACTGTTGCCAGCACCGCGCGGCGGCCTCCCAGTCCTGCGGCTGCTTCTCCGTGCCGGCATGATGGACCCGCGCCACCGTCAGCTTGCCTTTACGGGCCTTGACGGCCGGGGTGGACGGCAGGATCGAAGTGAACTTACCTTCCAACTCTCCCAGGTCCGTGGCGTAGAACAGCAGGTTCATCGCCAGTTGGAAAGCGTCGCTCTCCTCGCGGTTGGCCTGCCAGTCGCCGGACAGGTACTCGTCGGAGAGCAGGAAGAAAGTTCGCGAGCCGTTGCTGGCGCCGCGCAACTTGGGCCGTTTC
>JBBSDR010000844.1:0-4167 GCA_038240465.1 Gemmatales bacterium | reverse complement strand
GAACAAGCGTCTGGTGCTGGCCCTGGTCGATGAGGCCGGGATCGACCAGTTGCACGCCTGCGGCGGCAACGCTCGCTGTACCACCTGCCGCGTCGAGTTCGTCTCCGGCGAGCCGGCGCAGATGACGGACGCCGAGCGAAACGTGCTGGCGGCGCGCGGACTGACGGGTGTCCGGCTGAGCTGCCAGATCCTCTGTGACCACGACATGACGGTGCGCGCCATCAGCCGGTTCGCCGGCAGTGGACGCAAGGACGCAGGCACCAGGCCCGCGGATGCCATTCCTTGAACCTCTCACAACGGTCCCCTCTGCAGGTCCGCGAGGCCACGGAATGGCTTCTGGACAATTCGGACAATGTATGAGGAGAAATCATGCCGCGGAAGCGAAGAGGATTTGCAGAACCGCCGCGCCGCACAGTCGGTAATCTCGTCGAACGGCTCGTCGAGGAGTTGAAGTCCAACCGGCAAGGCGGACAGCCAGCGATCGAGGAGAAGGAGTTCCCGACGAGGAAACTCCGCGTGAATGTCATCTGGGATCAGTGGGATCGAGTACCTCTGGAAGATCGAACGGCCACCATCCTGCGAGCCTATGAGCAGGCGGAGGGCGGGGAATACCGCGATCGGATCGCCCTGGCCAGTGGTTTGACGGTTCCCGAGGCGCATGCGGCCGGCAAGTTGCCTTATCAGGTTTTCGCTGCTGTCCGCAAAGGCGACCCGGTGACGACGGAAGAGTGCCGCAAGGCGATGATCGAAGAAGGGGCATCGGTTTTGTTTGGGGAGGACCAGCCTCAACTTCGATTCTGCACGGAAGAGGAAGCCGAGGCGGCACGGAAGAGGCTTGCCGAGAAGCTACCGAACAGTGAGCCGGTTTGGGTCATCACCAAGGAAGTCGGCACGGTCGAGGACTGGACTCAACGCTGAGCTGACAACACGACCGAGAAACACTTGTCAGAACGGTTGACGGGAGATTGTCGTGAGTAACGGTTCGCCACACCCTTTGCCATCTTGTCGAAGGAAAATGAGTATCCGGTCCCATCAGCCTATGGTGTTGCTCCGCCAAATCGTGAGAGGCGCATTCGATCGAATCCGGGTACCTTTGTCGTGCCACCATTGCTGGACCCACGGGTGTCGAATGGTCAGGCTTCCTCCTCCAGCGCTTCGACGGAGAGGACCTGAACCGAGCGAGTTCGCCCGCCCATTCGCTCCACGCGCCCCTGAATGCGAATCCGCTTGCTCAGGCACTCGATCAACGTGGGCTGGAACCGCATCGGATAGGTACCCTGCACTCGACCTTTCCGCCCATCCAGGCTGAGTTGCATCGTCGCCCGAACCAGATCCAGGGCGGTCAAGGTCCCTTCGAGCGTCTCCAACCCAGCTCGCGTCGGTTGTCGTGACTGCAGGACATGGCTGACGCGGCCAACATACTCTGTATCGACGACGATAGATGAGAGTTGCTGGCCAACCATGTTGAAGGACGTGAACTCGATCGCTGCGGCCTCGCGCCGAATCACCCGCCCCAGCCCCTCGACGACTTGCAACGCGCCGATCGACACCTCGGCCGCTGTCTCCTGGTGCTGGGCGACTGCCAGAATCTTGTCAAATCGGTTCACCACATCCGCGGTGGAGACCTTTCGCCGAGGGTCGGCCTCTCCCGTTTCGAGTGCGGCGCCAACCAGTCGCGCCGGAATGACGAAACTGCCCTCCTCGAACGGTTCGATCATCAACAGCGTCAGTTGTTGAATCTCGGTCTTGAGCGAGCGCAGGTCCGCAAAGTCCGGATTGATACCGTGATAGACGTCGGACCCTGCATACTGGACGATGTCCTGGGTCAATTCAATGGTTTCGCTGAGCGTCTTGGCCGTGAGCCGAGTCAACCCAGTGGCTGGAATGACGCGCAGATTGATGCGGGGAGCGACCTCGGGAAGCGAACCCGTAAGCGGAGTCCCCTCCAGAATATAGCGCTCGTCGTCGGACAGGTGGTGCATCCAGCGCGGATTGAAATCAATGATTTTCGGCTCAGCCACGGCGATACCCCTCCAGCCAACTCGTTGCGCCGCCTTCGGTCGTTTCCAGGTACGTCCTGAGAACCTCGTCCGCTCCTCGCGGCGTCGGTCCCGGCACTCCGGTCCTCTCCGCGAAGAACAGGGTGTCGCCGCACTTGCGATGCAAGGAGCGATAGAATTCCAGTGCCGATTCGTCCGCTACATGCAGACCGAGGCGGCCTTCAAAGCCTTGCAGGTGACTCACCAGGATGGCGTAGGCAAAGAGGGCCGCACCCACATATCGATAGCGGCGAACCCAGAGTTCTGTCGTCAAGTTGCCGGGGGCCGCGGCGAGGTGTTCGACATACAGGACACGTTTCCCGACCTGATGGATCGCCTCAAATGCGGGCCAGAAGTTCAAGAATCCCACCAAATGGTCGCCACACCATGCCACGAAGGACACCCGGTTCTCGTACCCGCGTACTTGATCGCACCAGTCCCACGGCTTCCACCGCGTCCATTCCGGGGGTGGCCGGCCGGCGCTGAGTTCGTGCTGCTTCTGCACGGCCTGGGACAACTTATTCCACACTCCCCGATATTGCTGCCGGGCTGCGACATCGTGAGGCCGAAATTCGACGAGGATAGAGTTCCCTTCCGGGTCTTTCACCACGAAGCAATAGTCGGATTCCTGAAAGCTCATCCTCTTGTGTTTCCGCCGATCCGTCATTCCAGCTACAGCCCGTTACCACTTCTCCTCAGTCTACCGCGTGCGGCATCCATTTACCATCTTCGATGGTACTCGTCTCCTGATGACGCGGCTTGCGGTCCGCTCGACCTACCACAGCCCCAGCCGCCCCAGGATCATTATCGCTTCCTTTCGCACCGCCTCGTCCGGACAGCGTTTCGACAGGTCTCGCAATAACTCGTTGGCCGCCTCACTCCGCGCCTTCTCCAGCGCATCCAACGTTCGCGAAATCCGCAGCCACTCCACCGCCGCAGGCAACTTCCGGTCCAGCTTCTTCAGCAACTCGTCAATACGCCGCGCCACCTCCAGTGTTGGCTTCTCCGATAACTCTTTTCGCAACGTCCTCTCCACCGCTCCGCCAAACCGTGCCAACTCGGCCATCGCCTTTTCGCGCATCGCGAAACGCCTGTCGTCCAACTGGCGAATCAACCGGGCGACCTGCTCGGCATCGGCACCCAGCAATGGGGCCAGCCGCAAGCGCAGAAATGGCACGGTCTGCTTCTCCGCCAGCGCCAGGCTCCAGATGGCGCGGAACGACAGCGCGCTGTCGTCGCTCGCCAATTCCTCCCACAGACGATCCAGATCGCGCTCCGTCATCATGCCCGCTCGGGCGCGAATCAGACTCGTCATGTCCCACGTCAACACCGTGCCGTCGATGCCGCTGCTGACGACGTGCCGGCCGTCGGTGGCGAAGTCGATCGCGAGGACGTCGCCCTGGTGGCCCTCGAAACGCAGCACTTCCTGGCCCGTCAGTCGATCCCACAGACGCACCAACGCATCCGCGCCACACGAGGCGACCAACCGGCCGTCCGGCGAGAACGCGATTCCGTGGACCTCGTCGGCATGGCCCGTCAACTGGCCCTCGCGCACTTCCTCGCCGGTGCCGACAAGGAGGATGGCCCCGTCACGGTCGCCGATGGCCAGCACCTTGCCGTCCGGCGAAAAGGCCAGCGAACGCCGCGTCGGATCAGCGGTCTTCCAGTGATGCGTTTGCTTGCCCGAGGCCACGTCCCACAGGCCCACCCCCGCCCGGTGCAGAGCCGCCGCGATCGTCTTGCCGTCCGGAGCGAAGCGAATCACCGCGGCGCCCCGACGGGGCAGTTCGATCGAACGCAGTTCTTTCCCCTGCGCGTCCCAGAGACGCAGAATTGCTCGTTCTTTCTTTGGTTCCCGATAAGCAATCGCCAGGGTTTCTCCATCGGCGGACAGGGCCAGGGCGGTCGGCTCCGTCTCCTCGGGCAACGCGAACGTCCGCAATTCCTTGCCGTTCGTCAGTTCGATCAGCCGCGCCCTCTGGCCGGGAACCATCCAGGCGAGCCGCCTGTCGCCGAGGGAGAAGAAGACACGGTTGCTTCCCCTCGATCCGAATTCGGAT
The DNA here is from genome assembly GCA_038240465.1 of Gemmatales bacterium. Taxonomy (GTDB): domain Bacteria; phylum Planctomycetota; class Planctomycetia; order Gemmatales; family Gemmataceae; genus JBBRIK01. The sequence continues at coordinate 68 of JBBSDR010000844.1, read as the reverse complement.
TGCTGCCGTCCGGTCGCGATGTTCGACAGGCGCAGGGTGCCATCGGCGCCGGCCAGGGCGAGAAGCCG
>JBBSDR010000843.1:0-4176 GCA_038240465.1 Gemmatales bacterium | reverse complement strand
TCAGCCTCTGGTATTCGTCTGAAGGGATGGATACTCTAACTGAATCTTTTGCCGAAATTCGGGTGAAGGAGGTGTACTAATGTTCCTCAAGCGAAACCTGATCCTCCCGGTACTCATTCTGGGCCTGGTCACGTCCTCGGTTCAGGCGCTGGACAAGGAGGCTGTCAATGCCGCGATTGAAAGCGGCGTTCAGTATCTCCGAACCGTCCAGGGGCGTGACGGGTCCTGGAGCTACAACTTGGGGGGGATGGCCCCCGGAGCCACGGCTCTGGCCGGCTTGACCCTCGTGGAGTGTGGCGCCAAGAGCGACGATCGTCAGGTCCTGGCCGCTGCCGACTATGTCCGCGTCCAGGCACCCACGACTTGCAAGACCTACTCGATGTCGGCGATGATCATGTTCCTCGACCGCCTCGGCGATCCCGGCGACGTCCCACTGATTGAGTCCTTGACAGTTCGCTTGCTGGCCGGGCAATCCGGAGACGGCGGCTGGGGCTATGACTGTCCGCCCATCTCCGATGAGGAAGTGACGCGCCTGCAAAATTCTGTGAAGAACAGGGCCGAACTCAAGGGCGGACGCGAACTCCCCAAGCCCGGCAAGCGCACCGTCAAGGACCTCCCCCCCCAGATCCAGGGCCAGCTGCAATCCCTTCAGCGCATGGGTGGGCCAGGGCAAGGAATGCCGGGAGGATTCCGGATCATGGCCGACAACTCGAATACCCAGTTCGCGACCCTGGCGCTGTGGATCGCCCGTCGCCATGGCCTTCCCGTCGAGAACGCGATCGCCAGGGTTGACAGCCGTTTCCGGCGCAGCCAGAGTCGAGACGGGAGCTGGGGCTACATGTGGATGGGGGTGGTCCCGGGCAGCCGCTTCACCGAACCGATGCCCAGCGCTGCCATGACCTGTTCCGGGATCCTCGGCCTGGCCGTCGCCCACGGAGTAAATCACGATCCCGATGTGCGCAGGGCCAAGGAAGCGTTCGATCCCGCGAAGGACCTCGCGTTGGCCAAGGCGCTGCTGGCGCTGGGGACGGCGATCGGCAAGCCAGGCGGCGAGGCCACAAAAATCAGCGAGCAGGCCGGCAATGGCAAGGCCTACTATTTCTTGTGGTCGCTGGAACGGGTGGCGATGGCCCTGAACCTCGAAACCATCGGCGAGAAAGACTGGTACGGTTGGGGCGCCGAAGTCCTCCTGGCCAACCAGCAGCGAGACGGTAGCTGGCTTGGAGAGTATTCCGGGAACGTGCAGAGTCAAGCGGACACCTGCTTTGCGCTGCTGTTCCTGCGTCGCTCGAACCTGGTTAAGGATATTTCGAGCAACCTGAAAGGCCGGCTGGCCGATCCCGGTCTCGAACGGACTCTGAAGAGTGGCGGCGTCGGCAGCCCGGGAATGTCCAATGCAGGCAAGGACCTCAAGCCGGCCCTGGGCAAAGAGGGCAAGTCGGTCGATCCGCGTCCCAAGGGTCCTGCCAAGCTCGAGCCGATTCCCACCAAGGCCGCAGAGTCCAAAGAGGATCGGCTCGCGAAGAAGTTGCTCGAGGCGAAGGGGCCTGAGTTCAAGACAATCCTGGAGGAATTGCAAAAGAGTAATGGAGCCGAGTACACCGGAGCGCTGGCGATCGCGATTCCCCGTCTGCAAGGCGAATCACGCGATGAGGCCCGCGATGCCCTCGGCGAACGCCTCATGCGCAAGACGGGAATGACGCTCGCCGGCTACATCACGGATCGTGATCCGGAGATCCGCCGCGCTGCCATCATCGCCTCTGCGAGCAAGAAGCCACCTGTACGCGAGAACATTCCTCTGATCATCGACCGCCTGAACGACGGTGAGCCGTCCGTGGTTCATGTGGCGGCGATGATGCTGAAGATCATGACGAAGGAAGACTTTGGTCCCGCCACGGGTGCCACGCGTGAGGAACACGAAAAGGCGATCAAGGACTGGACGGCCTGGTGGAAGAAGCAGGCCGAGAAATAAGGGTTGGCAGAGAGGATTTCGGCTGTTTTCCGTGTTGCGCGGGCATTCGCCGCGCCAAGCGGGAAACAGCCGAAGCCATCCCGGTTGCGTTGGCCGGGCCGATCGGCGGCTCAAGTTGACTATTGCCGAATTTTTTCTTCTTTTTTTCTTGACAGAGCAATCTGTCAGCGGATATTCTCTGAGAGATTAGATTTTTTGCTCTCTTGCTATAGCTCCTTCATTCAGCAGAGAGCCGTTCGCGATTCAGGCAAGCTCATCTCCCTCTTTTGGGAGAAGTTCTTCTTTCGATTCTTCATCTCATGGTAGGAGGGGTCCGATGCTTCAAGTTTTCAGACTCAAGACTCGGCGAGGCTTCACGCTGATTGAGTTGCTGGTGGTCATCGCGATCATCGCGATCCTGGTCGGCATGCTGCTGCCAGCCGTGCAGAAGGTCCGGGAAGCCGCGAACCGCGCCACGTCGCAGAACAACCTCAAGCAGATGACGCTGGCCACGGTCAAGACGGCGGACGACAACAACGGCAAGGCTGCCCCGTATTGGGGAAGCTACAACGGCTACAACGGGACGGTGCAGTTCCACATTCTGCCCAACATGGAACAGGGTCCGGTCTACAAAGAAAACCAGAACTGGGGTGCCAGCGCCAACCAATGGACCGAGAATCAGTCTCAGCGACAGGTCAAGACCTACTTCGGGCCTGGCGATCCGACGGCGCTGACGACCGGCTATCCCATGACGAGTTACATCGCCAACCGGATCGCTCACGGCGGCTACAGCTATCCTCCCATGCGCTACCCGACCGGCATGTCTGACGGGACCTCGCAAACCGTCGCGTACGCCGAGGGCTATCAGCAGCACACAAACAACTGGCAGCGCCTGGCGTTTGACTACGGTTCCTGGAACACCGCTTCGTGGGATCCCTATGCGTTAGGCTGGGTGAGCGGCACCACGGACTACAGCAACCAAAATTTCCAGGTTGCTCCAGGCAATGCGGGCGCTGCGGATTATCGCATGCCGCAGGGTCATGCCTCGGGTGGTGTTCAAGTGTCTCTCTGGGACGGCTCTGTTCGCAACGTCAGCCTGGGCGTGAGCTACGGCACATTCCTGTGTGCGTGTACTCCTGCCTCGAATGATGTTCTCGGCAGTGATTGGTAAGGCACGGTGAGGTTTTTGGGATCTTTCGGGAAGACGAGGGCAACCTTGTCCTCCCGAAAGGTCCTTCCGGATTCCAAGCCAAATCGCGAATGCTTCTCCTCAGACACTCCGCGCGTGATCTTCATTTTCGTCGCCGGACTGTCGAATCCTGCCGGCTTTCATCATCCGCCGCATTCCGCACATGAAAGGATTGTTCCAATGCGTTTTTCTTCGGTTTCCCGCTGCTGCTTCCTCACTCTCACTATGGGGACTCTCACTCTGCTGGCTGGGTGCAGCGGCAGCAAAAAGGCTGAGTCGGTCACCGGAACGGTCAAACTGGACGGTAAAGAACTCAGTATCGGCAAGATCAATTTCGTGGCCCCAACAGGGGAAAAGAGTTCAAAGAATGTGAAGGATGTCACTGCGGAGATCGTCGATGGTGCCTTCACCGTGAAAGGCGTTCCCATCGGCGACATCAAGGTCACAATCGAGACGGAGACCGCCAAAAATTCATTCGCCCAGACGACAGCCCAAAAAACCCAGCTCACGAGTCTGAAGGCTTCAAAGGCGAAGATGAAAGAGCAGGCCAAGGGCTTCGGCCAGGAGGCCGACACCTCCCAACTGGACGACCAAATCAAGGAACTCGAGGAGAGCATCAAGAAAGTGGATGCCGCGGAGAAAAAGTTCCGGCCCGTCCCGAAAAAATACGGAGATGCCGCCTCGTCGGGTATTACCGTCACCATCAAAGCGGGCAGCAACTCCCTGGATCCCATTGAACTGAGCAGTAAGTGATTGGACCTGCGGAACAGCCCGGGTTTGACGCCGAAGGCTCGTCCGGTTTCCGAGTCCAGGATTCCGGGCCAGCCTTCTGCTCTCATCTGTACTCCCTCCAGCAAATTCGATTGGCGGGTTCCGTGGCGTGTCCGATTGCTGGCCCTCTCGCCCTGAATCCCCCTCATTTCACCGGACCATTCGTTTTCCCTTCGCTCGGCGATACGCTTCTCCGGTTCTCGAATTGAGTTTGCACCATGCGCACCTGTTTCCCCCAAACGCAGCGAGCCTGGAATCGGCTTTT
>JBBSDR010000842.1:0-4176 GCA_038240465.1 Gemmatales bacterium | reverse complement strand
TCAGCATCTGCAATAGGGGTTTGCTGCATTTTTTTGTAGTGTAGAACAACTGCCCCTGTAGTGTAGAAAATCGACGTAAGTCCTTAATTATCAACGAATCTTACCCCTCAAGTGTTGAACTCGGGCTAAGCCGCAAGCGGCGAGAGGAACCGCAGCGAACGAGGCGGCGTCATCGTGACGCCGGGCGTCTCCAGTTGCAGCCATGTCCCCGGCGCGACCGTCACCTTTCCCGCTGTCACCTCCAGCACCGCATGCGTCCCGCGCGCGGCAATCACCATGCGCCAGGGCCGGACGTTCGTCCGCACCTCCAGCACTCGGCCCGCGTCGCTCAGGAAGATCACATCAAGGGCGAAACGCATCCAGAACGTGTGAATCGAGGCGCACGGCACCAGCAGCAGGCCGGTCCCCGCCGGCAGCGCGCGGCGAAACTGCAGGCCCTTGAAGCGCGACCAGAAACCGTCGGCGACCTCCAGACGATCGACAATGAGTTGGCCGCTGTCGCGCTCGATCAGACGCCAGGGAGTGTTGCTCATGGCACCGCGCCGCGGTCGCGCAGAAGCGAGTCGGCGAACTGGAAGAACTGGTAGAACGTCGGTCCGAGCGTGGCGACGAACAGGCCCGGCAGAAAGCAGATGACCAGTGGAAAAAGCAGCTTCACCGGCAGGGCCATGGCAAAGCCGATCGCCTGCTCGCGGCGGCGATCGCGCAGGTCGTCGGCCTGACGCCGCAGCACCGTGGCGACGCCGGCCCCGGTCTGCTCCACCTGCACCAGGGCGGAAATGAAGAGCGTGAAGGGCAGCACCTCGACGCGCCGGGCCAGACGGCGCAGCGAGTTGACCCGGCCCTGTCCGGCGAGCAGGTCAATCTGGAAAGTCCGCAACTCGACAAGCAAGGGCCGATCGACCGACTGAGCGCCGAGGATGCGCTGGAGAGCGGAATCGAAGCCGAGGCCCGCCTCGCCGAGAGTGGCCAGCAGTTCGAGCATCAGCGGCAAGTCTTCCTCAATGGCCACAACGCGCCGGCGGCGAGCCGAACGAACGACGAGCCAGGGCGCCGCGGTGAAGAGGAAGAGGACAAACCACGGCGCGACAAAGACCAGCGGCAGGAACAGATCGCCAACGCCGCCCGGCACCTCGCCGATGGCGCGCTCCATTCGCCGGAGGATGCCGCCGGCGTAAAGCAGATACGCGGCCAGGCCGCCCACGGCGAGACCGGCGAGACTGAGAACGACGAATGTCCGGGCGGCGTTTGGCGAGCGATTGCCGGCCAGGGAAAGCCAGTGCGTGAGGAAGTCGTCCTCGCGCACCGGCACGGCCGCGCCGGCTTCCGCCTCGAAGATGCGCGCCCGCGCCTGCTGGGCCAGCAGCCATCGCTGGGCGACAAGGTAGATCGCGCCAATGGCAAGGACCCACCCCACGATGACGAAGACGACGTCCACGGTTGTCCCCGATCCGTTCGCTCTACTTCACGAGGAACTCCGAGTCCTTCTTCACCTTCTCGAAGATGTCTCCCTGTCCCTTCAAGATGGTGAAGACGTCGCCGGGATGCTTGTTGCTGACCGCGAAGAAGCCGTCGCCATCCGGATTGCCCACTGTCAGGGTGACCTTGTCCGTCTTCTTGTCCTTGTCCTCCAGCGTCAACTCGATGTCCAGGCCGCCCTTGGCCGGGTCGAGTCCGTGGGCCTCGAGTTTCCCTGTCTTGAAGACGACGAACTTCTTCGCCCGCAAGATGACCATCGCCTCGAGCAATCTCTCGACCTCAAGGGAGTTGACCTTCACAGTCGGCGGCAAATCCTTGGCCTTCCAGGCCGTTGCGCCCTCGCGCACCAGTTCCACCACCTCGGGTTTGCCGCGCCGCAGCCAGCCGGTCAGCTTGATCGACTTGACGCTGACGCTCGCGAAGTCCAGCACTTGCAGATCGAGGAGCGGCTCCTTCAGCGGGTCCAGGGCGGACTTTTTGATCGCGAACACTTCGTCGCGATCGCTCTTCTTCGCGTAGAAACCGTTCTTGTCGTCCGTCGGTCCGCCGATGAGCAGCGACACTTCGGAGTCCTTCTTGTCGATCCTCAGTCCGAGGGTAATCTTCGCCGTCGGATTCCGCAGGCCCATGGTAACCAGTTGTTCCGGCTTCGGCGCGAGTTCCTCCCAGCGGAGGATGTCCAGGTGATTGAGACCGTAAATGATCTTGTTCTCGATGACACCGCCATCGGCCTTGCGGCCGTCCAGTTCCGGCGGCGTCTTCAGCACCCAGTCCGAGGTCGGATCGTCCGGCTTCTTTCTCTCGACCACCGTCGTCTTGCCGTCGATATCCAGGGTGAGCTTGACCACCGCTCGCGGTCCCTGGGCCGCCGGGAAGAACGGCGTCAGCGTCTTGTCGAGGTAGGCCAACTGATCGGCGCGGGCAATCTCCAGCACATTGTTGGCGACCTTGACCACGTCAACCTGTTTCAGGTCCTTGCCGGTGCGGCGCATGACGGCCACATACTTGCTGTCCGGCCGGCCAAACGATAACTCGACGTCCGGCGTCTTGCTCTTCAACTCGGGCCGTTCGTCCTCTTTTTTCGGGTCCTTCTTCTCGTCCTTCTTGATGCCATCCACCCACAGCGAGACGGTCAGGTTGTGCGGCAGCGGCACGGTTGGGTCCTTGGGGTCCTTGACTCCCAGCGCGGGATCGTCGGGATTGGCCGGGAACTCCTTCACCTGGCGCTTGGCCACCAGCGCGTCGATCAGCACCTTGATGGCGTTGGCATCGGTGTTGAAGCTCTTCTTCTCCTCGCCCCGGTAGAGCTTCCAGGTTTCGCCGCCGGCCATGGGGAACCCATGCGGGTTCGGCGGCATCTTTTCCGCGCTGCGAACCAGTTCGATCGTCTTGCCGTCGGGATACTTGATGCGGATGACGTCCGGCTTCTCGGACAGTTTGACCAGGTCGCGATCTCGCACTGCCTCGGGATTGTCGAGCATCTGGAAGAAAACGTCGAGGCCCTTCTTCGTCACGGTCACGACGTTGCGCTCGGGCCAGAGCCGGGCGAAATACAGCCCGCTCTTGTCGGCAGTCTCCTTGCCGATCAGCACCTTCTGGCCTTCCTTGTCGGTCGGGTCCTTCTTGACTTCCAGCACCAACGATGCGTTGGCGTCGCTGTCCAGGCCGTACTTCTTGAGGTCCTCGTCCTTGGCGTCGTTCTGCCAGAAGCCCATTTCCTTCACCCTGTCCTTCGGCGGCTCCTTCTTGTCCTTCTTGTCCTTGAGCGGCAGATCGTCGCTCTTGCCCTCGGCGCGCAATCCGGTCAGGGCGCTGAGGATGGAATTGACGCCGCTGGGGCCTTTGGCGTCGGCTTCCGTCGCGCCGTCGAGGTTGGCGGCGCCGTACTTCGGCTCCTCGTAGCGCCACTTGCCGTCGGCGGAGTGGAGGACGATGCGTTCGGTCTTTTGCTTGGCCGGCCTCTCGATCTTGATCGAGTGGATATCGTCATTTTTGACGGCGATCAGTTCGCGCGAGCGGAAGTCGGCCAGTTGGCTGAAGGCGGCATCGAACTTCGTCTTGTCCAGCACCATCACCGTTTTGGGTTTATCCGAAGAGGTGACGTAGAGGCGATTGTTGCGCAGTTCGCCGAGATAGACCCTCAGTTTGGTGTCATTGTCGGTCGTCAGGGTGATCTCGCCGCGCGGCTTGTCGAGTCCCCAGGTCTTGAGGTTGTCGGTCAAGTCGCCCGTTTCAGTCTTGGCATCGAGGACCTGATTGATCAGCGACAGGACGAGGCTGGAACTGATGCGATGGCCGGCCGGCTTCTCCAGTTTGAATTCCTTGTCTTTGTCGCGGACAAAGACGAAATCGACGTCAGCCTCGGGGCGCGTCAGCTCGACCTTGACAATGTTCTTGTCCTCGATCTTGGTCGTGTCCGCATGCGCGCTGGGCAGGACGTACTTGCTATCGACCTTGGTGATCGGCGCCAGCCACAAGGCCAGGCCGAACACGAAGACCAGGGCGCCCAGGAGTCCAAACAGGATATAAGTCGTGCGGAAGCTCATGGAGGATCTCGCAATGGTCAGACTGAGTTGAACGACCAGCCCGAAGCGCGAGCAAGGCTCTTCTACCTTCCCTTGCTCGCGCTTCGGGCTGGTGAATGGTCAGCGACGGCGCACGACCCAGATGCCGCCGCCGAGGGCGAGGACGGCGAGG
>JBBSDR010000841.1:0-4181 GCA_038240465.1 Gemmatales bacterium | reverse complement strand
GTGCTGCCTCTCGCGGCCGGGCCTTCGTTTCATCCCCCATGATAGCACGAACCAGAGCAGGTCAAGCGCGCGCATCCTCTCGTTGCTTTTCAGCCGATCGAGACTCTCGCACACCTGACGAAAGGCCGCTTCAAAGGTCGCCAACTCCTCGCCCTCCGTTCGCACGATTGCCAGCGCTTGCAGCCAGGCGCTCGCGGAGGACAGGAGCGCCGCCGGGTCCTTCGTGGACAGGTCCCAGAAGAGCATCGGCCATTGCGGCGCGAATGCCCGCAGTTCCTGCGTCCCGGCGAACAGGTCGGCCATCTCGCGGCTGGCGTTCCAGGGCGTCGAGCCGGTGTAGAAGACGATGGGCAGGATCGGCGTCAAGCGCAGCGGCTGGCGGAAATCGTGCCGGTCCTCCCACGCTTTCCATTCGCGTTCCCAGAACAGGACCGAGTAGACCAGCGTCCGCAGCGGCATGCGCGGATCGGGACTGCTTTGTTGTTCGACGAGGATGCAGATCAGGATGGTGGCCGTGCCGTCGTCGGTGCGATAGGGAACGCGAAAAAACAGATCGCACTCGCGCTTGCGCCAGTCCTCCATGAGGAACTCGCGCGGCTCGATCTCGACGTGGTCGAAGTCCATGCGTGCGGCCAGGTCGGGACGAAGTTCGGTGACGACGTCGCGCAAGTTGGCCGGGTTTTCCAGCAGGCGGCGCAGCGCGTGATCGGGAAAGTCACGCAACGGCGGATCGTCGAAGAATGACATGGTGGAACTTCCTTGAGACAAGGTCGCGGCAATCCACACTCCTCTGATGAAGCCCGAACTATCGGATTCAGCACGCGTGCGCGCTTGCTAACGATCATCCTCCGAGGACAAGGACTACCCGGAAGCCGATGTGGTGTTTATGGGTGTTGGGCTTCGCATCGTAGCAATTGGCTGATCGACAGTAGACCTCTTCGCTCAACCAGCCGCCGCCCTTCGTAATTCGTTTCGTGCCGTCTTCGGGACCGGGCGGATCCTGACGAGGACTTCCTTTCCAGTAGTGTTCGTCGTACCAGTCCTGACACCACTCCCAGACGTTGCCGTGCATGTCGTACAGGCCAAAAGCGTTGGGAGGATAAGAACCGACGGCCGTGGTGCGGTTGAGATAGCCGTTGAAATTGGCCTGGTCTGCGGAAAGCCTCTTTCCGGTATGAAAGAGCGTGAGGGTGCTGGCCCCTGCCTTACACGCATACTCCCACTCGGCCTCGGTCGGCAATCGGTAGGAGCGCCCGGCTTTCTTTTCCTCCGGCAGTTCCGACAACCGGCGACAGAATTCGACGGCCTCGTTCCAGGAGACTTTCTCGACTGGGAAGTCGGTCGTGTCCATGCCCTCGACCATGGCCTTGCCTCTGCCTGCGGCTGAGAAATGGGTGGGATTCCAGTCCATGACGCGCTCGTATTTCTCCTGCGTCACCTGGTAGACGCCAATGTAGAACGGTCTGGTGATCTCCACCTCGTGCTTCGGATACGCTTCTTCGGCCGGTAGGCCATCAGGCGATCCCATGAGAAAGGCGCCGCTGGGAATCAGCGCGAACGTCATGCCGTTCGAGTTGACGGGCGGATTCCACCCTCCGTCGCCATCCACGATAGTTTCCAGGCGTGTGGCCAGATCCGTAGCATCAGCGGGTCGCACTTCCGCCACATCGTCCATGCACTGTTCGAGCAATTCCAGCATCAGCTCCTTCATGCCGCGCAAACGTAGGGGAACTTTCCAGCCGCTGCCGGCTGGCCGGCCCTTGTTCAGATCGCCCGTCAGCATTTGCCGCCAGATGACTCCCAGAGCATGGACATCGTCACGCGGATCGGCAGGTTCGCCCGCAATTTGCTGCGGTGAGGCGTAAAGCGCCGTGTAGCCTCCGACTCCGACCGTTATCTGTGTGTTGTTCGCTCCCTCGCTGAGAGCTTGTTTGGCGGCCAATTCGCTGATGCCGAAGTCGGCAATGCGCAGCCGGAATGTGTTGCCTGTGCCTCGCTGCACAAGGATGTTGGCCGGTTTCAGGTCGCGATGAACCAGCGGAGGCTGTAGCGAGTGGACGAAGCTCACCGTCTTGGTTAACGACAGCATCCAGCGCGCTACGTTATGAAGTGAAGGGGAACTCTTCTGGTGCATCTCGCGGATCAGACCGGTAAGATCGCCGCCCTCGACATACTCGTATTCAAGGCAAAAGGGATCGTCCTCGTAGAAGTTGAGCAGTTTCACGATTCCGTCGTGGCGGCCCACTTTGCGGACGCGACCCAGTGCCTTGGCCTCATTTCGCAGCGAGTCGGCTGCCTTCCCGTCGAGGCAGAACTTCAGCGCTACGCAGAGGCTCTCGTCGGAGGGATGTCGTGCTCGCCATACTTCACCGAAGCCGCCGACGCCCAGTAGTTCCTCCAATACCCAGTGCCCGTGCGGCCGATCACCGGACTTGAAACGCGGCCCTCGCGCGGGCAATAGCGGGACGATGTCCTGCGGCTTGTTGAGCGAAAGTGTGGAGGGGACAGTCGTGCCGGAAGGATCAGAGGGGCGGCGCAGGCTGTGACGGATCATGGCCGGCACCTGCGTCAGATAAGCCGCCAGCGCCTGCCGTTCCTCGACCAGGGGCAACTCGTTGGCGTTGGCCTCAACGGCCTCGGCAACAGCCTGCTTGACTTCGGCAGGAGATGCGACGGCGGCGGCTTGAATATCGGCCGCCAGGCTGCTTCCGTTGGGTGTCTTGCGATGCGCCTCCCAGGCATCTTTGGCGATATCCTGCAGGACACTGCCGAACGGAACAACGTCCATCAGGGCCTTGAGGCCGTACTTCACTACCGCTTTCGCGACACAATTCAGCCAGATCATGGACGGACCCCTTGCGCGACGGTATCTCTGGAAGAGGATGGTTGATTGTAGCGCAAGCCCGCGCTGCGATCAATCAATGAGAGGAATGCCGGTCAAAAAAAGCGTTTAGCCGCGAGCCTCTGGCGAGCGCGTCTCGCACACGCGCTCGCCAGAGGCTCGCGGCTAAACAACACACATCAACCAAGGGGGAGTTCTTCATGCGTTACTGCCTGGCCCTGATCGCCTCTCTTGTCCTGGCCGGGGTCGCGCTCACGGCACCGGCGCCGCGAAAGATCGTCCTTATCGCCGGGGAGAAGGACAAGGGCCATCCGCAAGGCACACACGAATACGAGCTATCCGTCCGGCTGCTCGAACACTGCCTCAAGACGTCGCCCAACGTCAAGGGCGTGCGCGTCGAGAGCCACTTCAACGGCTGGCCGCGCGATGAACGCACCCTTGATGACACCGATACCATCGTCCTGATTTCCAGCGGCGGCGATCGGCGCGAACAGGACCATCCGCTCCTCGTCGGCGATCGGCTGCTCGTCCTCGAAAAGCAGATACGCCGCGGCTGCGGACTCGTCACCATTCACTGGACGACTTTCTTCCCGAACGAGAAGGCCGGCGACAAGATGCTCGAATGGGTCGGCGGCTACTTCGATTATCAGTCCGGCGCGCCGCCGCGCCGCTGGTTCTCCGACATCAAGACCGCCACGGCAACCGTCAAGCCCGGCTCGCCCGAGCATGCCATTTGTCGCGGCCTGTCGCCGTTCGAGCTGCGCGAGGAGTTCTATTACAACATCCGCTTCCGCGAGAACGATCCGCGTCTGAAGCCGATTCTCCTGGCGCCGATTCCCGGAGTCGCCAAGGAGCAGACGGTCGCCTGGGCCGTCGAGCGCAAAGACGGCGGCCGTGGCTTCGGCTTCACCGGCGGTCACTTCTTCGATAACTGGTACGACGCTAACTTTCGCAAGATGGTCCTGAACGCCATCGTTTGGACGGCGCGAGCCGAAGTGCCGAAGGATGGCGTCGCGTCCACGCCGCCGCCAAAGGAGAAGCCGATTCAGGCGCTGATCCTGACTGGACACGATGGGCCGTTTCACAAGTGGCGCGAGACCAGCAAGGCTATCAAGGACGCCCTCGAACAGGACGAGCGATTTACGGTGCGCATCATCGAGGACCCGGAGTTCCTGGCCTCGGGCGACCTGATGGGTTACGACGTGCTTGTGCAGAACTACGTCAACTGGGAACGGCCCGGCCTCAGCGACAAGGCCAAGGCGGGACTGGTCAACTATCTGAAAGCCGGCAAGGGACTGGCGGTGATCCACTTCGCCAATGGAGCGTTTCACTCATCGCT
>JBBSDR010000840.1:0-4182 GCA_038240465.1 Gemmatales bacterium | reverse complement strand
CTGGATCGCCGGCGGCGCGGCAGGGCTTTCATGCTCAACCAGCCGATCACGACGGACGTGGATTTCTTCTTCAAGACACAGGAGGCGTTCGAGGCATTCGTGCAGAAATTCGGAAGCAACAAGATCAAGCGGCTGGCGGCGACCGACCACCATACCACCTTCAAGGTCACGGTGGGCGAGAAGACCTACAAGGTGCAGGCCATCAAAATCGGGTTCTACGGCACCATCGAGGAGTGCCTGGATTCGTTCGACTTCACCATTTGCCAACTCGCTGCCCACAAGGGCAAGCTCTACGTCGGCCGATACACGATGTGGGACCTGGCGCGGAAGCGACTGGCCCTGCACAAGCTGACCTGCGGCGCGGCAACGGTTCGCAGGCTGCTCAAGTACACCAGCCAGGGCTTCACGGCCTGCCAAGGGTGCATCGTGTCGCTGCTGCGTGCAGTGGGCGGCGATCCAGCTGTCATCAATTCCGACGTGCAGTACGTTGACTGATGACTCCCGCCGAACTCCGATCACTTGGCGAGGCACTCTACGGCCCGCGCTGGCAGACCAAGCTGGCGCTGGCCTTGCCCGTTTCCACGCGCACCATCCGCTACTGGCTCTCGGGGAAAAGGAAGATCAGGCCGGTGATTGCCGAGCGGATCAGGTCACTTGCGAGGGAAGGATCGTTGCGACCTTTGGTGTCGGAACTCAGGACAGAGCTTTAGCAATTCATTCCAGATTCCCTTACGATTCACTTCCAGAGCTGAAAAGTGGCTTTCTGTAAGTCCTTTGATATCAGTAGGATATCGAACTCTTTATAGTTCCCGGCATTGTGTCCAGCACAAACGCAGATGCTCCGGATGCGTCGCCAGAGCCCGCCAGATGTTCGGCACCCGATCGATCTTCTTCGTCTCCTTGATGTCGCGAAAGACTTCCTGCACGATCGGATCGGGATGGTCCTCCTCGACTAACTTGACCGTCGCCATGATTCTTCTCCTTGCTCTCCGCGCCGCAAGTAGCGGCACGGAATCATCACGCCCGCTGCACCTGGAGACGGCGCCAGCGCCGCACCAACGCGACCAGGGCCGCTCCAAGCAACAGCACCCGGGCCACCACGCCCAGCGCCAGCAGAAACACCACCACCCAACTCGGCCCGTATGTCCGCAATCCCACCAGTCCCAGCACCACCGCCTCCTCCGGCCAGAACACCCGCGCCAGCTTCACCGCCGGCGGGAAGGACGCCAGCACCCAGACCACCACCAGGAAACAAACCAGCAGCCCTGTGCCACCGAGTGAGCGCCGCAATGTCAGAGTCTCCTCGGCAATCAACGCCGGCACAGGCTGCGACTCGCTCGTTTTCGATTCGGAGTCCACACGAGAATACACCTTCCCCGAGCGTGCCAGGTCCTCCAGGCCGTTGCCTCCGAGCGGCAACCCATCGCCGCTTTCCAGGCGCGGCATCTCCCGGCCATGACGCCGCAGCAGGTCGCGCTGCTGCTCGCGCAGGTCCTGCAAACGCTCGATCGCTGCCGCATACTCCTTCTCGGAAGCCGCGGAGATCGGCGATCCCTTGAGGACCTGCTCGGCATTCCACAGATGACGGGCCAACCGCTGCTGGCATGCCACAAATTGAGCATCGCGCGAAGGGCCCTCGGCAGCCGGGACGCGATGAGCGGGCAAGGACTCGAGCAGCAGCAACGCCAGACGCTGCTGGCCAGCGGCTCGTTCCAGTTCCGCTTGCGCCGCGGCCAGCGGACCCGAGTGCATGCCGGCCTGAGCGGCGAGCCGGTTTCCAGCCGGGACGGTCAGCACACGCACGGCCGGACCTCCTCTGTCGATGTTCAGATGAGCCAGGTCCGCTTCAGGCGCTGGCAGCGACCCCGTACTTTCGGTCCCGAGCCAGCGAACGACCAGATGCCGCGCCCCCGCTCCGCGAAGAGGGATTCGCAGCGCGGCGTCCCTGTCGCGCGGTGCGGGTTGCTCGACGCCGTCGATCGCGATCAGGGCGGGCTTCGTTCCCGGCGGCAGCGTCAGCACCAACTCGGCGGGTCCATCGTGGAAGAGCCACCACGCCGATTGATAACTCCAGCGCCGCTGATCCAGTACAGCGGCGGCGTACTCGCGGGCCACCACCTGGACTGCTGCCTCCGCCTGGTCCGCTTCCACCAGCAACGTCAGGCCGCCCTCGGGATCCATCCGCCAGGCCCGCCCGCCCGCGCGCAGGATCGATTCCATTTCGGGAAGCTTCGACGCTTCCGCGAGTTTCGCTCCCCCTCCTTCGAGCCGAAACCGGGCCGCGGCGGAATTCAGAATCATCCAGCGCTCGACACACGTCACCCCGGCCAACTGGATGTCCGGCAGGAGCAGGCCCGTGGGACTTCCTTCGCCGGCTCGCGCCGCCAATTCGTCAAGCGAGGCACTTCCCGACAGCACCACTTTTCGCGTACCGGACCGCTCGTTGCGAACATTCCACGCCCGCAGCGAGCCGGCTCCCTGGCCGTGTTCCTCGCCCAGCACGCGAGCCTCCGGGGCCTCGAGCCGCACAGTCGAACCCGGCCAGCCACGCAGGCGCACTTCCAGCGAATGCATACTCGCGCCCCCCGCCAGCGGCTCGATGCGCGAGCGGAATGTGAGTTGACGGTCGGTCAACTCGACGAAGGTAATCAGGCGCACCGAAGGCCGCTCTCCGGGAGTAACGACGACCTGTCCGCCATAATCTACACCCCGAACCGTGTAAGTGAGATGGCCGAGCGGCTGTCCCGGTCCTTCCGGCGACAGGTTGCGCAGGTCTCGCGGCGCCAGCATCAGTCCATCGGCCGCGATCAACTCGATCGTCGTTGCCGGCGGCGAACGCTCCAGACCGGCGATATGCGGCGCCGGCAGCGAGAAGATCGCCGCCTGCGCCAGTGTCGAGCGCACTGCCGTCGCCAACGCCGGGCCGATCAGCCCCCGGGGCCGGTCCGCGATGGGCAAGCGCGCCAGCGGAACACTGCCGCGAAGTTCGATATGTGCGATCCCTGCCGCACGCCGCAGCCAGATCTGGAGCCGCTGCCCACCTCCTGACGGGTGAGTGGACCAGTCGCGCACATCGGGCCCCCGCACCGCCGTAATCTCAACCGGTGCCGGCACGTCACACTCGATCAGGGCCAGATCGGCATCCGGGGCCTTCATTTCGAGGACTGCCAGAAGTTCGGCGTCGGCCAATCCGACATGCCAGGTCATCCGCAGAGAGGTATCGGTTCGCCGCGCCGGCAGCACACGCAAACGCAACGGCAACACCGGCGGCTGAAGCTCGACGCGATCGATCCGGGAGGCATAGGTTGGCGCCGCCTCTCGCCTCCCCGTCGCCTGCCGGAAGAATTCGGTGAATTCACTCACGTCGGTCAAGCCGGACAGGCGGAAGAGCTGGCCGCGTTCCGCCTCGACGCCCTGAAGCCGATAGGCCAGGAAACTGCCGTTGCGAGCGGGTGTGCCGTGAGGCCGGGGGACCGGCAGCGTGGGAATGAACGCCTGCCCCGGTCCCGAACGCGCCGTCTCGAACAGGCTGGCGCGCGGATAGCACGTCAGCGTCATCTGCACGAGGCCGGCGACCGGCGACTGAAAATCCAGTTGCAACTGAGGCAGGGAAGCACCCTTGACCGTAGTGAGACGCCAGTCGCGCAGCGCCACCGGACCGGGGTCCGAGTCCGGTTTGCCGGACTCACGAGGACGGCTGGCTTCGAGTTGATGCACCACGAGTTCGGGCGGCACGTCGAGGGTCAGCCGTTCGACCGCTCCCGGGCCGACGTCGAACAGCACGACGGCGGCGAGCGTGTGGCCGCGCTGACCGAGGTCCCACAAGTACGCCTCGCGATACTGCACCGGTACGCCCCGGCCCGGCTGGCCATCGGTCCAGCGGAAGTGCAGCGGAATCGCGGGCCGCGGCGTGTCGGCTTTGCGCGCCGCCACCATCGGGCCAATGTCCACATCCAGCAGCGTACCCATCGCGTCTTCGGACACCTTCTGGGCGCCAAGGTGAACGAGCGACTGGACGAACAGGTCCTTGCCCGGAACGCGCAGGCTGAACCGGCCCTGGGTTGTGCGCGGGATGCCGAGCATCAGATCGGACTGGTCGCCGGCCCGCTTGACGGCGGCGACAAAAGAGAGTTGCACCTTGTGCATCCCCTCGCCGGTGATCCGGAGAACGTCGCCGCTGCG
>JBBSDR010000839.1:0-4182 GCA_038240465.1 Gemmatales bacterium | reverse complement strand
TCGTCATTGTTCTTGTCGGCATAGAAGAGCAGGTAAGGCGGGTTGAGGACCCACACGCCGCCCCGGCCTCGGGCGCAGGACGTGGCGATGCTCAGGCCATCGATAAAGGTCTTGTGCTTGTCGTACTTGCCGTCGCCGTCGGTGTCCTCGTGGATGGTGATCTTGTCGGCGCCGCGGAAAGCCCGGTCTTCAGGCCGAGTATGAGGAGGAGGCGGCGGCACCCTGTCCCAGACGGTGCGCAGGTGCTTGTCGCGGCTGAGCATCTTCAGGCCGGCGGGGTCGGGATATTGCAGATACTGCATGACCCACATCCGGCCGCGCTCATCAAAGCTGAGCGACAGCGGCTGGCGAACTTCCGGTTCGGCAAGGGCGGTCTCGATGACCAGGTCCGCCGGCACCTTGAATTGCTTCAGCGCCTCGGCGGGCGAGTACGGATCGTGGTCGCCCTTGCGTCGGCGCACATAGCGTTCGACGTCATCCACCTTATCGACCGTGTCGAACGCCGCGCCGGCAACGTCGTCTGGCTGCAACACCCCCTTCGCCCATGCGGTATCGTCGCCGGGCCGGGCCTGCCAGTTGCCTTCGAGGCGCACCGCTTCCTTGCCGCAAAGGACAATCGGAGCGGCCACACTGAAGTTGCTGCGGCCGTCGTAGTAGTAAACGCGCACGGCGACGACGTTGTAGGCACCGAAGCGGATTTGCACCCGGGGAACGCGGTGCCGTGCTGGTTCGCCGAGACCGCTGCGGTAGCGCGGCGGGAAGGTGCCGGCAGCGCCGACCTGGATGCCATTGAAGTAGATGGCCCGGGCATCATCGACCGGCTCGACGAACAGTTCGACGTCCTTGCCCTGCCACGATGCGGGGACTTTCACGAGGCAGCGATACCAGGAGAAGCCATCGCGTGAGGCGAGCTTTCCGGCCGGCGGGTTCTTCCAGGTATCCGGGATGGGGACGGGGTGCCAGTCAGCCGGTCCGGCGGCGGAGCCGGTCAGCAGTTTGACGCAGGCCAGGGCCAGCAGACAGGCGGCGACTGCCTTTCCGGTTGTCCGGACGTGAGGAGTGTTTGCGATCATGGTGTCTGTCTGTTGAAGACGGAGGGTTTGGCGACGGAGGGTCCGTTCTTGTTGTATGAAGAGAAGGAGGGCGTGGATTGGATGATGGTTTCGATAAGCTCGACGCGACTGGGTCCTTGCGGTGGAGGTGAGTTCTTGTAGCCGCAAGCGGAGTGACGCGGCCCTCCTCAGGCTTTATCGACTTGCCGGCCCTCACAACCGGTGTACCGTGGCCAAATTGGCGATCAGTACTCCAGCGTATCGCTGTTGCCAAAAGCAGAGGAGCAAAGACGAAAATGCGAAGCGAGCTTTCTCGCTTCAATTGCAGAAGGATCACGTTCACCAGAGAGAATAGCAGAGATCGCCGCTTCATCAACCCCAGTAACTTCAGCAAGTTGGTTTGGAGTCAGATCATGAAGTTGCAAGAGATGTCTTAGAAGATCGCTTCCGGAAATACTCGGCTCTCTATAATTGACCGACTCATAGAGAAGCACTGACTTGCTCAGTGTTTCGAGGCGTTTTCGATCCGAGGCAGATAAGCTCCTCTCCCGGTCGAGAAGAGAATCGATTTCTCGAATCGCAAGATCCAAATCATCCTCTCCACGAATCACCATCTTTTGACTCCCTAGCACTCGCTTTTCCAGCCATCTCGGGTGTATTCGGAGTGAGTAAGAATGCTTCTAACCCAAACTTTTACCCACTTTTTCGAGATCTTCGCGATTAGCCGATAATGGTTCCCGTGAATATTGAAGATGTAGCACTTTCCATAGCGGTCAACGGATTTGCCAAAGGTGGCACGAACATCGGCAAAACTTTTCCATTCTGCCGCTCTTACGAGGTTGTACCAGTAATCCAAAGGCTCGCAGGCGTCTGCATGAGTCGCGCAGAAATCTCGCAGCTTCTTCCGAGAGATAACCCACACTCTCATCTCCTAACCAAGCAGCGAGGAACGGTCCTCGGAATAGTGATTGCTGATCCGGTTTGCCCAGCTGGTGTGGTGATTCTTGAAAGCAGCCTCTGTGATTGTATACTAAAGCACACAAGTTGCCATTACTATACTGATGAGGATAACGAGTGTGAATGCATCTGTCAAGTTGACAGGCAGATAGTGTGGGGCAACAGCTCGAACACCCGTTCCTCATTAAGTTCTCCGGCAAGTTCGAGCAAATGAGCAACTTTCTCCACTGTTTCGCAAGTGAATTCGGACAGGGGATAAAGGCGAACGACATTCTCGACAAGAGTGAGGGAACGGGACATGGCGATGTTCCGAAGGAAAAAGAAGGGATGGGTAGCTCCGACCTCTTCGGCGCCGACGACGGTCGTCATCGACCGTTCGTCGATCCCGGCTCGGCAGCGCCGGGTGTGCATTCTACAAGCCTTCCGCCGCGGCGTTTCACCGCGGCACCACTTTCGTGGGTTCTCGGAAGACCCATCCCCATAGAAAGATAATGGCGGCGACAGAATACAACAAGCTCCGTAGGCGTGCTTTTTCCTTTTCCGGCCACTGATACTCATGTCCAGCGCCGAACGCAATCCGGTGGAAGAGTTGGTCGAGGAGTTCGCCTCGCGTCAGCGGCACGGCGCACGGCCCTCGATCGACGACTACACCGCACGCTATCCGGAGTGGGCCGACGAGATTCACGAACCGTTCCCTGCTTTGCTGGGCATGGAAAAGCTCAAGCCGGCCCCCAGCGACCTGACCGGCCCCTGGCAGCGCAGTTTAAAATTCGAAGCGATCCCGGCTGAGTGACGAACTTCCTGCTTGAGAAGCGTTCCGGCGGCTCCTAACATCAGAGGGGGTATGAGAATCATGTTCCACACAAGCCCGACGCGCAAGCGAGGTCTTCTGAAACCCCTCGCTTGCGCGTCGGGCTTGTGTGGTCCTGCCGCTGGAGTAACCATGCCGCGCCTGTTGCTCTCCTTCGTCATTGTTGTCGGATGTGCTGCCTCCGCTTTGGCGCAAAAAGAACACGGCTTCGACAATCGCAAGCCGTCCGGCCAGCCCTACATCAGCGCCGAGGAGTCCATCAAGCGCTTCACCGTCCATCCCGACTACGAGGTCAAGATCTTCGCCGCTGAGCCGGACATCATCAATCCCGTCGCCTTCACCGTCGATGAGAAGGGCCGGCTCTGGGTCGTCGAGTGCTACGAGTATCCCAGCCGCACTCAGAAGGGCAAGAAGCCGCGCGATCGCATCAAAATCCTCGAAGACACCGACGGCGACGGCAAGGCCGACAAGGTCACCATCTGGGCCGAGGGCAAGGACTTCCCGACGAAGGAATACGCCACCGGCTTCGATCTCGCCACCGGCATCGAGGTCGGCCACGGCGGCGCTTATCTCGGCGCCGCGCCGTTCCTGTGGTTCCTCAAGGACAGCAAGGCGACCGGCAAGTGCGACACGCATGAAGTGCTGCTGCGCGGCTTCGGCAGTCAGGACACGCACGAGACGCTCAACACCATGCAATGGGGACCGGACGGCCAGCTTTACGGGCTGCATGGCGTGTTCACCAACTCGAAGATCGACGGCGTGCAGATGAACGCGGCCGTCTGGCGCTATGACGCTCCGCGAAAGAAATTCGAGATTTTCGGCGAGGGGACGAGCAATCCCTGGGGCATGGACTTTGACTCGAAGGGCCAGTGTTTCCTCGCCTGCTGTGTGATTCCGCACCTGTTCCACATCAGCCCCGGCGGCACCTATCTGCGCCAGGCTGGCTCACCCTTGAACCCGCACACTTACGGCGTCCTCAAGGAAATCTCCGATCACACGCACCATCAGGAGAGCGGCTGGGCGCATGCCGGTCTGCTCTACCTCGAAGGCGATCACGTTCCGAATTCGTTGCAAGGCAGCCTGATCATGGGCAGCATTCACGGCTGCTCCATCAAGCGAAACGTGCTGAAGAAGAACGGCTCGACGTTTATCGGCAGCAAGGCGCCGGACTTCCTCAAGAGCGAGGACAAGAACCTGCGGCCGATCAACCTGCGCTGGGGGCCGGATGGCTCGATCTACCTTATCGACTGGCACGATCAGAACCCCTGTCATCAGGCGCCGCCCGATTCTTGGGACATGACGCATGGCCGAATCTACAAGATCCAGCGCAAGGGGACGAAGAAGAGCGAACCCGTCGATCTG
>JBBSDR010000838.1:0-4184 GCA_038240465.1 Gemmatales bacterium | reverse complement strand
GCAGGTTGTCCGGCTTGATGTCGCGATGCAGGATACCCTGGACGTGAGCCGACTGCAGCGCCTCGGCAACGGTCCGCGCGATCGGCAGCAGATCGGCAGGCGTCAGTGGCCCATGCTGCCGGACCTGCTCGGTCAGACTCAGGCTCTCGAAATAATCCATCACCAGATAGGGACGTTTCCGCGCGGCATCGGCGAAGCGGCAATCGCGCAGGTGAATGATGGCGGGATGATCGAGATCGTTGAGGACCCGCGCCTCGCGGAAGACGTCATCCACGGCGCGGTCGAGTCCATCGAGCCACAGGGTCTTCACCACGAGCGGCCTTTTCAGGGTCGCGTGCTGGCACTTGATCGCGACACCGAAGCCGCCCGCGCCGAGGATGCGTTCGGGGATGTAATCGCTGAACGGGAAAGGCGCGTAATGCTCCGGATCGAGCGTGGCGGCCTCGCGCAGGGCATCGAGAGCGGCGCTGAAATCGTGTCGCGTCAGGGCGGCTTGGTAGGCGTTGTAGCGCGCCTGGCCCTCCGCCCTCGGATCGCCGGCGACGAGGGAGGCAAGCTGCTCGAAGTTCTGCTGGGCAGCCTGTGTCTCGCCGGCGGCGACCTGGAGCAGAGCGACAGAATGCAGCAGGGCAGGACGCTGCTGTTTCTCGGACTCGGGCAGCGCTTCGTAGCGATCGACCAACTCCAGCACCCGCGCCCGCTCGCCCGGCCCGCGGATCGAACGCGTGTCGCCGGGGCGAACCTCTCGGCGATGCTGCATCCGGGTCTGTTCCAGCAGTTGAGCCAGCATCTGATAAATGTCTTCGAGTTGGCCGCCGTGTTTCTGTTGTTCCTGATGAATGTCGAGGACGGCGTCGCGGGTTTGCACGACGACGCCCAGCACGCCGCCGAGAAGGCGATCCATTTGTTGACTGCGCGTCTGGAGCAGCGCTTCGAGTTGAAGGAAGCCGGCCGCCTGCGTCTCGCCCAGCGTCTCGAGCCGGCTGAACTGCAAGGCGTCGCGCAACTCGTCGCTGCTGTCGATGGCCCGGCGAAAGAAGTATTGCACCGCGACAACGAGCAATCCCTGTCCCGGCTGCACCTCATGGCCGACGAGCCAGGCGAGGTTCTTGAACTGCTGCCGTTCGAGCAGGGCGGCCATTTCCTCGATGGCGGCGCGCTGATGGGCCAGGGCGGCCTCTTGATCGCGGTGCGAGGCGAAGCCGCCCAGCGAGCGATGCAGTTCCTCGGGGGTCGGTTTGCTGAGCAGATGACCGTCGCGCCGCGCCAGTTGCAATTCCTGCAAGCAGAGCTTGCGGAAATCATCGCGGCGCGTGAGGACGGGCAGTTGCATGTTGTCGAGCAGGTTGCGAACCTGCTGGCGAAACGACTTCTCATCGGCGGCGTCGAGCTTGTTCCACAGCGACTCGCCCGCGAGGCTGATCTCGACCGCTTTCCAGGCTTTTTCGCTGGATTGATGCAGTACGTCGATCAGTTCGCGGCTTCGGTCCGAGAAGCGGCTGGTGAGGGCCTTCATGACCCCCTCAGCGCTTTCGCCGATGACCTGGGACAGCGCACACCGCGAGAGCAGACACATCATGCTCATCGGAGGAACTCCTCTCTCTGTACCAGCCCGGAGCGCAAGCGACGGGTCCATCGCGAAACCCGTCGCTTGCGCTCCGGGCTGGTATCCGAATCACGTCAGGACGATGCTCTGGCGAATGAGGCGTCCCGGCACCTCCAGCTCGAAGTACGGCGACGATGCGGACATCGAAAACACCACCCGCGCCGGCACACCATCCGCGCACTTCCAGACACGATTGCCGGCCGCGTCATGGATCGCGCCGGTCGGGGCCACGATCTGATTCTCCGACACCACCTCGGCGAAGATCTCGACGAGGGCGCGCATCTCTTTGGCGATCTTGTGGTCCCAGATATCGACACTCGTGCCGGTGTCGAGGTTATCGAGTTGCACCATCTGGCCCTCGTCAATCTCATCGCCGACGCCGATGAGGACGCACTTGATCGGATTGCGTTTGCCGTCCGCGATCTCGCGCGCCAGATGGGCCGTCAGGTGCTTGACGTCGGCCAGGTCGTCGAGCCGGCCATCGGTGAGGAACACATACATGCCGCGCGCGGCATCGGCAAAGCGATCGACGAAGTAGCGCACGGCGGGAGCGAGCCGGGTGCCGAGACCGAAAGCGTGCGCATCCGGCCCGCTGATGTCGAGCTTGCGGCACTGTTCCTCGGTGAAGTCGCCGACGACCTCATACGCCCCGCCCTCGTCGCAGGCCCAGTAGATGACCGTGGTGCCGCCGTCGGCGTCGAGTCCGCCCGCGAGATAGGCGATGAACTCGTGTGCCAGCGGTTCGACGATGTTTTCGGTGATGCGCAAATGCCCGCGCCGGATGGCGTCCTGGTAGGCCTCGCGCTGGAAGACGCGCACGCGCCGGCCATCTTCGATGCGCGAAGTCACCCAGCGTTTGCGTTCGTACTCCTCGACGAGCGGCTGGGGTACGGTGCCTTGCAGTTCACGGCCAAACCAGGCTTTCATGGAGGCGCTGGCATCGAGGGCGACGCCGGTCTGCCAGCCCTCGGCATCGCGGCCTTCGGGTTCCATGAGGATGGTGAAGCGGACCTGCACTTCATCTCCGGAGTAGTGCACATCGACCTTGCCGAACTCCTTCGCGGTGAGGTGGCTCGGCATGCTGTACTCTCTGTCTCCCGAGCCTTTCCGGCCGGCAGTGCGATCGAACATCGTCTTCTCCCAGTGGTCAGGAGTCAGGAGTCAGAAAACCAGCCCTGAGCGCAAGCGATGGGTTCTTTTGTCTTCGCTGACCCCTGACTCCTGACCCCTGACTCCTGACCCCTGACCCCTGACTTCTAACTCAACGCCTCGGCGATATCCTGCGTGATGGTCCGATCCGGCGTGCGGATGACGAACGACGTCTGGCCGCGCGGCAACTCGAAGCGGAACTTGCCCGGCAGACCATCGCTCCAGGTCTTGAGACGAGTCCCGCGTGTGTCCTCGACCCAGCCGCGCGGAGAGACGATCGTCTCTTCCGTCATCAGCTCGCCGTACAGCACCGCCATGATGTCGGCCTCGTCCTGCATCGACGCGACGAGACCGTGTGACCACAGGTCATAGTCGATGCCCGTTCCCTCGAACATGTCGTCGAAGCGCTCCAGTTGTGCCTCATCGACTTCCTCGCCGATGCCGATCAGGATCAGCTTGATCGGCTTGCGCTTGCCGAGGGCCATCTCCTTGCCGATGCGCAGACAGTAGGCGACACAGTCCGCCTCGTCCTCGATGATGCCGTCGGTGACGATGACGCCGAGGGTCCAGTCGGAGCCGGCGGCGACCTTGTCGGCGCAGAGTTGGATGGCGGGAAACAGGCGGGTGCCCTTGCCCCATTTCTCCTTGCGCGGGCCGTTGATGGTGGCGTTTTGCCAGCCGGTCTCGTCGAACTCGCCGATCGGCTCGACCTTGCTGCCGTCGGGACTGACGGCCCAGTAGGTGGCGAAGACCTTGCCGGTCTTGGTGACGGAGGTGAGGGTGGCGCCGAGTTTGCGCGCGACGGCTTGCATGTAGTTGGGGTCGCCGCCGAACGGTCCGCCGAAGCCGTACATCTTCTTGAGGGAGGCGGAGGCGTCGAGGGCGAGGAAGGCGCGCGAGTTGGCCTCGCCGCCGAACAGCAGGTCGGGATCGGGCATGAAGCAGACGACGATTTCGTGAGAGCCATCGCGGCGCGGCAGGACGTTGACATCCGCAAGCGGGCGAGTAGGACGAGTGATCTTCGGCATGGTGCAGTTCCTCTCTCCGTCGCATTCCTTGGAAGGTGACACGGCGGTCTTGCCGTGAACTGGAAGTGTCCCGCACACCGTTCCTGTTGGCGTCGAGGTGCGGACCCGTCGCCATGCCTCATCATGACGCGAGGAGGGCAACTCCGCAAGGGGTCCACGTTTCTCTCCGACGCACCCCCTTCCGATAAGCGCTGGGGAGTGTGTATAATGCAGGCAGTCTGACCTGATCTGGGGAGGGGGGGCCGCCCATGCAAGACCATCTTAGGCGACCGGCAAGAGGTGAACTACCCGGTGGGACAGGCGTCTCGCCTGTCCCGACCGGCGAGACGCCTGTCCCACCGGGGATGTTTGTACCTGCCGCTCGCCTTTACCTAATGATCAGCAGCACGGCGACGGCTTTG
>JBBSDR010000837.1:0-4189 GCA_038240465.1 Gemmatales bacterium | reverse complement strand
CGAAGCGAGATCATGATCTATTCCTTTCACGGACCGATCGAGATCACCTCTATGAACGATCAGGCAATCGAATCCTTGCTTCTGCGTCTTCGCGACGAGAACGAGGCAGTTCGGAAGGCGGCGCGAGACGACCTGCTCGCCGGCTACCTGCAACGCCTCCAGGAGTTAGCGACCCGTCTGATGCGGCCCGACGACCGCGTGCGGCGCTATGAACAATCGAGCGACCTGGTGCAGAAGACGGCGATCGATCTTCTGCGCGCCCTGGCGCAGCATCCTCCGGCTTCAGCCCGCGAGTTTCGCGCGTGGGTCGGGCGCATTATCATGAACAACCTGAAGGACTTCGCGCGACACTACTATGGCCCGCAGGGAAGCGGGACGCTCCACGACACCGATCCGGCGCATCGCAATCCCGACGCCGAGGCCTTTGCCCGTGATTCCGATGTTGAAACGGACGACCCTGGCGAAAGAGAGTTGCTCGCCCGAATGGCAGATCTTGTGGAAAAAATGCCCGAGGAATTACGCATTCCGTTCACCATGCGTTGC
The DNA here is from genome assembly GCA_038240465.1 of Gemmatales bacterium. Taxonomy (GTDB): domain Bacteria; phylum Planctomycetota; class Planctomycetia; order Gemmatales; family Gemmataceae; genus JBBRIK01. The sequence continues at coordinate 3,646 of JBBSDR010000837.1, read as the reverse complement.
ATCGACCAGCTAACGTACCCCGAGATCGGCAAAGTTCTCGACATGACTGTGAATCACGCGACTTATCTCTGTATGCGCGCCATGGCGTGGTTGCGGGAACGGATGGACCCTCCAAAGGATCCCCCCGACGACGAGATCGGGGCTGGCAATTGAGCAGGCAGAGGCTGCCGGACCAGCGGAGCCTCCTTTCCCCTGCCCGATCATGAGGTCGCGCCTTGCGTTTGCGAAGCAGCCCGGAATTCGGCCACGTTCGAGCAGGTGACAGCCAGGTCGAGAAGCGGAACGAGCTGGTCCAGGTCGTCCAGGGTATCGAGGGCTGCCGTGAACTCGACCGAGGCAGCAGCTCCGAACCGTACACGGAGGACCTAAAGAATGGCCGCTCGTTGGCGGAGCAGCTCTCCTTCTTGCCTGATTCTGCGAAGCATCCTGGACTCTTTCATTTTTTCACTCCCAATGAAACCGCAAAGGGAAACCGCAAAAGGGTCAAACCCCGAAAACCGCAAAGGGGTCAAACCCCGAACGGCAGATAAAGGTGGCCCAGTTGATGGCCCCGAACTGGATCGCGCCAGCCCCGTACGGTGCATACAAATTGGTTCCCATCGTTCTCCCGGCACGGCACCCGATCGGCCTCCATCAACTGGGCCGGACAAATCTGCCTTGCTCCAGTACGATCCCGGTAAAGAAGCGGGTGAGCTGAAACATCATGCCGTCCCAGGCCGTGTTCGTGAGGCCAGCAAGACGAGTTGCTCCCGCGATAATCTCCACCGATAGCGTTGTAATTCGGCGGAAATCCACATAACCCTCTTCAATCCCCGCAGGGCCTGCAGGAAGGTTGTAATAGGCGTGGACCTGGTTCCCGCGGATCATTTCCTGCTGATCGGCAGGAAAAGGCCCAAGGGGGCGAATAAGCGCGGCCGCGAGGTGTTTCGTTCCGGGTTTGTCGATCTGGCAGTCGTGAGTGAGAAGGATGCCGCGCGTGTAATCGCAGAAGGCTGGCACCAGCTGCGAAGAGCCGGCGGCCGGTTTCGGCGCATCAGGCAGCGACGGCCCCTGCTCAAAACCCTGCTTCTTGCCGGACAGAGTTGCCTTGCTGATCGTTGCGGGCAGATCCTTCAAATGAAGCAGGGGGACGCGCTCAAGAATGTCCCCCTGGCACAGCTTTTCGGACACGGGGCGGTAGAACTGGATCGCGTCCATCACCGTGCGAATCTCTTCAAAAGAGGGGATAGTCATCCGGGTCAACCGACAGGCTAACTTCTTCCGGCGCCACCCTGCCGATCTTGAGCAGCGCCTCGGCCATCTCGACGAAGTTCATGGGGACAGCGGAATCAGGCCGATCGCCCTCCGGCGGGACGGATTCGGCCTGCAACACGACCTTGACCCGTCCGGCTGGCAATGACGGCTTTTCGTCCAACTCCAGGGTGCCGTCCGGCTTGAGTGTGCCGTCCACGATCACCGTCGCGTTATTCATGAGCGGGACTCCTCCTCGAATCTCTGGAATTGTACCAAACCGTCCTGATCGAGAGGATTGAAAAGAGAGTCCGCCCGGCGCGGACGAATGCCAAACGGTCAGGAACCGACACCGATAAGTCACCAAAAACCGGACAGGGTCAAACCCCGAACGTGGCGAATCGCCTCCCTCTGATCCTCTCGCACACTCCCTGCCCCGACAAGCCTCCTGGACTGTCCGCACTATTGTCGCACTGGACGCGGAGGCACTCGCGCAAACTGACGGACCTGTCGAAGGAATCGCCTCACGGGAGCCGCAACAGTGATTTATCAAGCACGAAGGGCGTCTCAACCATGTTTGAGACGCCCTTCGTGCAAAGCCGCATGCGGCGGAACGGTCACTTCTTCGCGACGACGAACAGCGAGTCGATCTCCTTGTCCTCGATCTCACTCTTGCCGTCGTTCATGTCGATCACCAGGGCCGTGCCGCTCGGAGCGACCCAGACGAGATGATTGCCCAGACGCAGGACGTCCTTCAGCTCCGGCTTCTTCTCCAGCAGACGGAAATAAGCGTTCGACTGGGCCTTGACGACGACCGCCTTCGTCTTGGCGCAGAAGCCTTCATCGATCCAGACGCCGCCAACCTCCATCAGGTTGCGTCCCTGAATGTTTCGCTGGGCCGTCATTTCGAGACGGGTCTGGTTGCGCAACTCATACGTCTGCAACGACAGATCGACGCCGAGTTTGCCGGACTGGACCGCGTCGAGTTTACGATTGCGGAAGTTAACCTGAGCCTGGTTGTAAGCGGTCCACTTCGCTTCGGCTTCCTTCGAGCGGCCATCGCCGCTGAAACCACCGGCGGCAGTACTCGCGGCCTGGTCCTTGAACTGCTTGTCGGCGTAGCCGAACCGGCTCAGGGCCAACTGTCCCTGCTCGGCATTCGCCATCCGCGCGTAGGCCTCCACCTTCAAGGGGGTCTTCGCATCCGTACCCCGGAGGGCCGGCGCAGGCGCGGCCGATGTGCTCGGAGCGAAGTTCACCTTCGGCACTCCGCCGCCCGGCTGGCCCTTGTGCGGAACGCTCACGACCGGAGCGACGCCATCGGGGACAATCAGGTAACTCGTGTAAGGCGTGGTGATGCCATAGCGCTTGGCCAGGGTCACCACTTCCTCGACCAGTTCCTTCTTCTCGCCATTGGCCCGAATCTGATCGAGCAGATAGCCAACCTTGCGCCGCGCCCACAACTGCTCGACGAATTCACGCTCGTTGCCGGTCCGCTCGGGGAACGTGATCTCGTAGACGATTTCCTTCGTCTCCTTGCCGACGAGGCCCGTCAGCTTGATGGCCGACGGCCCCTTGCCGGAGAAGCGGCCAGCGACCGTCAACTGCTGGCCGTGGAACAGGTCCGGCAACTGAGCAGGGTAAACCTCGCTCAGGCTGATGTCGCCCGTCGTCGCCAGCTTCAAGTTGGCGAGGACAGGGTGCGAAATCTTGGTGTAGAGGCCCGACACCTTCGCTTCGATGTCCTCTTCCGGCCGAACATAGGTCGCCAGGGCGCGAGTCTTCTCGGCCAGGGCGTCGAGGAAGGTCGCATTGACGTCATCGCCCACACCAAAGGTGAAGATGCGCGTGCTGGCCGAGTTCTTGGCCATCGTGTTCTTCATGATGGTATCGACGTTCGTTTCGCCAATCGTCGGCTGGCCATCGGTGAAGAAAATGACCGTGAACGTCCGGCCTTCTTCCTTGGCGTCGCGCAGGTCCAGGGCCGAGGCGAGCGCGTCATTGATGGCCGTGCCGCCGGTCGCTTCGAGTTCGTCAACCCACTTCTTCGCCTGGCTGATCTGATCCGTCTCGACCTTGACGAGGTTGTCCTTGTAGCGATTGACCGTCGTCGCAAAGTTGATCAGCGCGAATCGATCCTTGCCGGTCAGGTTGTTCAGGCAATACTTGAGTGCCTTGCGTGCCTGTTCCATCTTCGGACCACGCATCGATCCCGAAGTGTCCAGCACCATCACCACGTCGCGCGGCACCTCATAGCCCTTCGACAGTTCGATCCGGGGCGTGAGCAGCATGAGGAAGTGGCCCTTCTCCGATGCGACAGGCCTATGGGTCAGAGCGGTCAGACCGACGTCCTTGTCCCCCAAGGCGACCGGCAAGAGGTGAACTACCCGGTGGGACGGGCGTCTCGCCTGTCCGG
>JBBSDR010000836.1:0-4189 GCA_038240465.1 Gemmatales bacterium | reverse complement strand
CACGCGCTCCGCTCCGAGGACTCCGCGTCGCGGCTAACCCTTGTTCCCAACCAATCAAAAGTCAGCCACCTCTCCCCGAGGGCCAATCAGCAACAGTTTTTCTCGCCGCATCCCATACAACAGAGAAAAAGTGTATCGGAAAATTGACCTCGACGCGAGAACTTTTGCCAGGTCCACGGCAACTTTCATTCTGCTGCGTGAGTTCCGCCGGAAGACACGGCTTACTTGAATCCAGCCTTCTTCCACGCCTCCGGGTCGATCTGCTTCAGCGCTCCGTTGACCGCGAAAAAGCTGGTCGTGTCTTTCTTCGAGATATCGATCAGCGCCTGCACGGCCGGCTTCGCGTCCGCTCCCATTCGTCCCAGGGTATTGATGACATCGACGCGCACGGTCAGGTCGTTATCCTTGATCGCTTCGATCAGAGCGGGGAGGGCCGCCTTGCCCAGCTCACCGAGGGAATCGACCACGTAGTTGCGATACGGATAGTCCTTGTTCCGGAGAGCGTCGAGAAGGGTCGGCACCGACGAGGGGCCGAGCAGCACCAGACCGCGCAGAGCCTCCACCACCGTGAATTCATCCTTCAGCGTCTCGGTCAAAGCGGCGAGCACCTTCTTGTCGCCGGCGGCGATCTCGCCCAGCGCCTTGGCTGCCTCGTTGGGCCAACTGGTCCGATCGCCCTTCTTGCGGCGGAGAATTTCGAGCAGCAGGGGAACGGCCTCCTTCGCTTCTGGCCCGATCTCGGCCAGCGCGCGAATAAGGCCGACCGGATGGTCGTTAAAGTCGTCCTTCCTGTCCTTGAGTCCGTCGCTCAAGAGCGCGACGATCCGAGGGCTGGTGTCGATCGCGGCCAGGGCCAGGACTACTCTGTTGCGATCCTCCCCCAGCAAGTTCTTGTCCTTGAGTGCATTGAGCAGAGCGGGGACTGCCGGGGCCCCGATGGCCATAAGCCCCGGGATCGCAGGGTTCTTGTCGTCGAGGCGTTCCCGAACCAGGAGGTGGATCAGCGCCGGGACCATTTGCCGATCCCGCACACCCCGCTTGAGCAAGTACAGGACAATCCTCTTCTTGTCATAAGCCTTCTCCTTGTGGGCATTCAGCAATTTGAGGATCTCCGCGTCGGTCAGCGGTGGGGAACTATTCTTCAACGCGCTCTCGGCCTCGACTTTCAACGTGGGTTCCTTGACGGCAGCGTCGAGCGTGGCCCGGGCCTCGGCATGAGTTGTAGTCATTCTCAGGATCGCCTGGGCGGCGCGGATTCGCATCATTCCCTCGTCATCCTTCAGGACGCCGGTCAGAGCAGGCACTGCCGCCTTCGCCTCGGGACCGATCCCGCCCAGGGCGTGAGCCGCGCTGAGTCGAAGCCGCCTGTCCGAGAGGGCCGCGATGAGCGAGGGGACCACCTCCTTCGCCTCGGGACCAAGCCTCTCCAGGAGTTGGGCGGCCACGTGTCGATACTTGCCGTCCTTATCCTTCATGAGTTGAAGGAGCACGGGTACGACGGTCTTCGCATCTGCTCCGATCTCCCAGTCCTCCCTCACATATTCCAGCAGCGCACTCCTGGCTCCCTGTAACGACTCCTTGTCCTTCAGCGCCTCGACCACGGCCGGCAACGCGGCCGGCCCGATCTTCCTGAGCGCCTCGCCAGCGGCAAAGCTCAGCTCCTTGTCCTTCAGGTTCGCGATGAGGTCCGGAATGGCGGCCTTCGCTCCCGGGCCGATTTCCCCCAGTACCTGGGAGACCGTGCTGATGAAATTGATGCGATTGAAGTCGCCAGGCTTCGCCCCGCCCTTCAAGGCCTCACGCAGTGCCGGCACTGCTTCGGGACCGATCCCCTTGAGGGCTGCCATGGCCGGTTTACACCGCTCTCGCACGTCCGCGTAGCCGAAAGCGTACATCCTGATGATGTTGATGAGGGTCGGCGCGGCGCTCTTCGCCTCCGGCCCCATCTTCGTGATGGCCCGGACAGCTCGCTCGGCAACCTCGAAGTCAGAGTCGAAGCCACGTCTCGTCGGCGCGATGCCGACACGCATGGCCCACTGGCTGGCGGTGCGGCCGCGGTAGGTCGGTTCCTTGTCCTGGGCCGCCGCCGGTCTCGAAGTCCCGACGGCAAGCAGTAGGGTCAGACACAGGCTCGCCATGAATCGTTGAGTACGCATCAAGTTCTCCCTGGATACAGAGTCGGAAAAATGGGCGAGAACACAGCGGTTGCGGCTTACTTGAATCCCGCCTTCTTCCACGCCTCCGGATCGATTCGCTTGAGAGCGTCGTTGACAGCGTCAAAGCTGGCCTTGTCCTTCTTCGAGGCCTCGATCAGGGCTTGCACGGCCGGCTTGGCGTCCGCGCCCATTCGTTCCAGGATTCTGATGACCGCGACTCGCAGGGGCAGGTGTTTATCGTTCAGGGCCTCGATCAGAGTAGGGAGTGCCCCCTTGCCCAACTCACCGAGCCCCTCGGCACAGGAGTTGAAAAGTTGTACTAACTCCTTGTCCCGGAGAGCGTCGCGCCGGAGCGCGTCAAGAAGGATCGGCGCGGACGAGGGACCGAGAAGCACCAGACCGCGCACGACGTCCGGCACCATGACCGGATCCTTCAGCGCCTCGGTCAGGGCAGCGACCACCTTCTTGTCGCCGATGCCGATCTCCCCCAGCGCCTTGGCCGCCTCGTTGGGCCAGTAGGTCACCTCGCCCTTTCTGCGAGGGAGGAATTCGAGCAGGACGGGGACGGCCTCCTTCGCATCGGGTCCGATCTCGGCCAGCGCACGCATCAGTCCGGTCGGGAAATCATTCGAGTGGTTGTTGTTGTCCTTGAGGGCCTCGAGCAAGACCGCGACCATACGAGGACTGGGGTCGATGGCGGCAAGCACGACTGCGGCCTTGTTGCGGCCCCGGAACCGGTAATTATCGGTCCTGATGGCCTTCAGTAAGGCCGGGATAGCCGGGGTACCGATGTCGATAAGCGGACCAACACCTACTCTCCTCGAGGGAGCTTCAGATTCTTCGTCCCCGAGGTACTCGATGAGGGCCGGGATCATTTCCGGACTCCGCACACCCCGCTTGACCAGGAATCGCAGTATCTTTTGCTTGTCTTGTTTGTCGTCGTACAGCTGCTTCAGGAGGGCCGCATTGGTCAGCGGAGTTTCGAGTCTCTCCAAGGCCCGTTCGACATTGGCTTTCCATTTCGGATCTTTCCTGGCATCGTCGAGGACAGCCCTGGCTTCCGAGTGCGCTGGAGCCAACCGCAACACAGCCTCGGCAACAACAATGCGCAGGGACACATCCGCATCCTTCAACAGGCCGGCAAGCAGGGGCAGTGCCTCCTTTGCCTCTGGCCCGATCTTCCCCAGGAGTTGAGCGGCCAGCTTTCGATCCGCGTTCTCCTTCGCTTTCAAGAGCTCCAGGAGAGCAGGGACAGCCGTCTTCGCGTCCGGACCGATCTCCCAAGGGGAGTCGGGCCTATCGTTTAGCACATTGCGAGCCATTTCTGCGAATTTCTTGTCCTGCAGTGCCTCGACCAGGGCAGGAATCGCGGCGGCTCCGATCTTCCGGAGCGCCTTCTGGATCGCAACGGCCATCGTGGCCATCGTCAGGCCCGTTGCGTCCTTCAGGTTCGCGATGAGTTCCGGAATGGCGGCCTTCGCTCCCGGGCCGATCTCCCCCAACACGTCGGAGACATAGGTGACGAAATTGATGCGATTGAAGTCGCCCGGCGCCGCCCCGCCCTTCAAGGCCTCGCGGATCGCCGGCACCACTTCGGGACCGATCCCCTTGAGGGCAGCCATGGCAGGTTTGCACCGCTGGTACTCTTCCTCGAACCCGCCAGCGTTGGTTCGGATGATAGCGAGGAGGGCGGGCGCGGCGTTCTTCGCATCAGGCCCCATCTTCGTGATGGCCCGGACGGCTCGTTCGGCCACGTCGGTTTCCTTGTACCCCACGCGGGCCGCCCACTGGCTGACCGTACGGCCCCGGTAAGTCGGTTCCTTGTCCTGCGCCGCCGCCGGTTTCACCGTCCCGAAGATCAGCGGTAGGGCCAGAAACAGGTTTGCCGTGAATCGTTGCGTGCGCATCAGATGCTCCTCAGTTTCTCTGAGGCGAGCCCGGGCGGGGGCACGCCACCGCGCCCGGCAAAACCCGCGACCCAGCGAGGAACCGCGCCCCAACGCAGTTAAAAGACCATAAACCCACGGGCGACT
>JBBSDR010000835.1:0-4197 GCA_038240465.1 Gemmatales bacterium | reverse complement strand
CGGCCGCTCACGCGGCTCGGCTCGCCAAACCAACTCAAAACTCCTTGATGAGCGTCAAGAGATAACGTCCGTTGGATTCGCGCGGACCCGAAATCGGCACTTCCACGCCGGCTCCAACCCACCAGGACTTGCACGGTTCCCAGCGAACGCCGGGCAGCACACCAAAGTTGGTTCGGCCCGAGTTATCGCCATTGAGTTCCGTCACGCCATAGGCCTCGGCGAAGACGGTGAAGTTGCCCAGGATGGAGCCTTCCTCGGTCAGTGTCTTGGTCAGGGCGACGGAGTAGGCCAGCTCGTTATTCGGCTGTCCTTCCACGTTGCGGGCGCCCAGGAGGAATCGATCCTCAATGCTCCCTTGCAGACCGAAGCGATTGCCCAGGTCGCGGAAGCCGGCCAAGGCGACCTGCAGCACGGTCCGGCGCTCGCCGAGATCGGTCTTTTCAGGCACCTCAACGCGCACCTGGGCGTTCAAGGAGCTGTCGCAGGTATCGACCAGTTGCAGGATGCCGCCCGCCGCCCAGATCGGTCCCTGGCGCCGCTCGATGCCCGGCTCGCGCGGTTCAATCCAGTTGTACGACGACTCGAGGAAGACGCCGAAGCGGCGATTCAGCGGCGCCTGGATCTCGGCAATCGCGCTGTGCTGGTTGGCCCTTCCGTCTTCGCGCAGCATCCGGTCGGCGTAGGCGTAGTCGAGGCGGACCTCGCGGAGCAGGAACGGCTGCCGGGTGCGATACAGGGGGATACGGACGGCGTGGCCTTCCGAGTGCCGCTCCTCAAACTTCTCGTTCCAGCCTTCGCAGAACAGGTTGGAGAGAGTCAGGTCGGACGGCTCTTCGTGTTCGTGTTCGTGCTCGTGTTCGTGTTCGTGTTCGTGTTCCCCGTGTCCGTCCTTGTGGTCCTTGTCGCCGTGTCCGTCCTTGTGGTCCTTGTCGTCTTTCTTGTGTTCCTTGTCGATGGGAGGGGCGTCCGGTTTCTTGGTATCGTCCGCCCGCGCCGAGTAGGCCCCGAGCGAAGCCATCACCAGGATCGCTCCGAGTTTGCGCCAAATTGACCGCGAGGTTCGCATAACTTTCCCTGTAAGCGCCTTGTTTCTTGATTTCCGGGAGAGCATTCACCGGGAGGGCCTGCGACCAGCGCTGCCCCATCCCCTCACTTTCTCTCACCCTCTGCACTTCTATCGGTTCTTTTTTCCACTCGCGTTGCCGAAATTCACTCGCCCGCCTGGACTGACCTATCGACTCTTCTTCCCTTGCCGTCAAGGGCGCCCGGAATCAGAGCGCGAAAGGGAAATCGTCATCAACACAGTCGAATTATCTTGCCTATCTTCTCCAGGTGATTTAGATTCACAACCTGTCTTTCCCCGTAATGTTTTCCTCTTGCAGGAGTATCGAGATGCGTCCTGGCTTTTTCCGTGTTGTTCTGGGTGTGGCTCTGGTCTTGACGTTTCAGGTTCCCGGTTCAAGGGCAGAGGATACGAAACCGGGCGAAACGAAGCCCGCCGTGTCGGCCGCCGAGGCCCTCACGCGCTTGAAGGACGGCAACGCCCGCTTCGTCGCGGGAAAGCCGGCGACGAAGGACCTGGTCACGCGCCGGACGGAAACCGCCAAGGGACAGAAACCCTTCGCCATTATCTTGACGTGTGCCGACTCGCGCGTCAGTCCGGAACTGCTGTTCGATCAGGGGATCGGCGATGTGTTTGTTCAGCGCGTGGCGGGCAATGTCACCGATCCCGTCATTCTCGGCTCCATTGAGTATGCGGTCGAGCATCTGCACGCACCGCTCGTAATCGTCCTGGGGCATGAGAAGTGCGGCGCAGTTGGGGCGATCGTTGAAGGTGGACACGCGGAAGGCAACCTTGCCGAGTTGCTCAAGAGGGTCCATGTCGGCGAGAAAGCGGCTGGCGGGAAGGATGCCGAGATCGCGGCGGGCGTCCGAGCCAACGCCCGCTTTCACGCGGCCGAGATGATGAAACGCAGCACGACCCTGAAGGATTACGCCACCTCGGGGCGCATCCAGATCCTCGCCGGCGTCTATGCGATCGATTCGGGCAAGGTCGAGTGGCTGGCCGCCGACAAGACACCCGAGAAGGATCCGAAGAAGCCGGACCACGACCCGAAGAAGCCCGATCCCAAGAAGCCGGATCACGATCCCAAGATGCCCGTCCACGATACCCATATGCCCATCTACGAATCCGAGCCGATCGTGGTGACGGACTGTCCGCAGGTTATCGAGGTCGAGTGTCCTTCGCATCGCGTCCGGCGTGGCCTGTTCGGCCGGCGCTGCCGGTAACGGAACTCGCTCCCTCTCGCCCGCTGCAGCCAGCCCGGCAGAAATGTTACTCACGGGAGGGCTTCTGCCGGGCTGGCTGCGTTCCAGGACCCGTCAAGGAAGGGGTGGAGTGAAGAAGAAGCGGAAGAGCAAAAATCCCGTCAAATCGTGGAGGAAGTGCGCCGTCATCGTCACGCCAATCCGTTGAAAGATCAGCATCGTCACCGCAAAGAGCACCCCTTGCCAGATGCTCCAGACCGTGATCAGCACCAGCGAGCGGTTGATGTGATGCAGCAACCCGAAGACGACTGCGGATGCAAACAGATAGATCGGCCCGCCGTCGAGGCTGCGAAAGCACAACTCCTCGCCGACACCCGCCATCAGGGATCCGCAAAGCATGGCAGTGAAGGTCTGCCCTCGAAACACCTCGACGAGCGTCCGATGTGTCTTTCGATAACGCTGGCCGGCAAGCACAAGCAGGATGCCGTGAATGAGGCCATCGCAGACGAGGACGCAGACGACGTCAGCGATGCCCCAGCCGATATCCATCAGGTCAATGGTCAGCGGCAGAGGATCGGGCGCGAAGTGGCGCAGGGCGAGTCCCAGCAGCGTCAGCACGATGAAGCCGGCGAGTCCACCGCGCCAGGTTCGTTTCAGCAAAAACAGCATGGTTCGGTATCCCGCCTCCGAGAGTGATGAAGGACGCTTTTCCAATCGGCCGGCGATGGCTGTCGTCAATGTAAACGCTGACGTTGTGGACGTCAGCGGTCATTTGCAGCAGGCCATTGATCCAGATGTAATACGCCGTCGCCGCCGGTCTGGTGCAAGAAGCCGGGGTCTCGCTGCTGGGACTCCCCTCGGCTCAATAAAGCTCATGAAGCAATCGGCGAGCAGCATCACTTTACCGCAAACCGCGCAAGCGCCAGTTCGGGCTGGCAGTCCAGACATCCTCCCGATGTGCTGCTCTGCCTCAGTCCCCCAATCGGAGCGGCCCTGAGCGAGGACAACTGAGGCGCTCCAGAAACTCCGCAAGACCATCAAGGCCGCACCGCCCTGCTCTGGCGCGCAAGCTGGGAAAGGCCCGAATCGCGGTGAACACGGGCCGAGGCGGAAAGCCGGCCAGGAAGCCTTCGCCTACCTGACCGAGTTGGATCATGCGCACAATCGAAAGCGGCTGTGGAATGGCAGGTCCGTGTAGAATAAACTGCGCATTACTCTCACGGGGGAAAGGACCCATGGCCAGCTTCACTACGACTCAGGGGCGCTATCTGGCGTTTATTCACGCCTACACAAATCGGCACGGCAGTCCGCCTGCCGAATCCGAAACCGCCGCGGCCATGTGCGTCTCGCCGCCCTCGGTGAATCAGATGGTGAAGCAATTGGAGAAGAAAGGGCTGATCGCGCGCCAGCCGGGTCAGCCGCGCTCGGTCCGGGTGCTGATCCCGGAAGAGGAGATTCCGCCGTGGAACAAGCGCAAGGCGGCGAGCACCCTGGCCCGCCCGGCGTCCCTCCGACGCGGGTGGAAGCACCTCCAGCGAATTTGTATGTTGTCTCGGTGTTTTTGATGGGCGGACCCATCAACGAGAAGTTCGCCAACAAGCAAATCAGCCGCGTGATTGAAATCCGCGGCGACCAGACACTCGAGCAACTCCATCAGGCCATTTTCAAAGCGTATGACCGCGAGGAAGAACATCTGTACGAGTTTCAGTTCGGCAAACGTCCCCACGATCCCGACGGACCCGACTACGGGGTCCCCAATTCGGGGCAACAGAAGAAAGGGTACGGAGACGCACGCGCGACAAAGCTGGACGATCTGGGTTTGAAGCCGGAGCGTGTCTTCGGTTACTGGTTCGACTTCGGCGATGACTGGTTTCATCAGGTCCAGGTAGACCGCATCGAGGAGGCCATTCCGACCGTCACCTATCCGCG
>JBBSDR010000834.1:0-4198 GCA_038240465.1 Gemmatales bacterium | reverse complement strand
CGTCCTTGCCGACCTTGTAGACGGCCTCGGCCATCAGGTCGCCGATGGTCCGGTCGTTGTTGGCGCTGATGCTGGCGACCTGGGCGACCTGTTCTTCCTTGTTGATCTTGATCGACATCTCACTGAGCCGGCCAACGACTGCCTCGACGGCTGCGTCGATGCCGCGCTTGACCGCCATCGGATTGGCGCCGGCGGTGATGTTGCGCAGGCCTTCCTGATAGATGGACAGCGCCAGGATGGTCGCGGTGGTGGTGCCGTCGCCGGCGACGTCACTGGTCTTCTGGGCAACGGCGTTGACCAGCTTGGCGCCCATGTTCTCGAACGGATCGGGCAGGTCGATTTCCTTGCTGACGGTGACGCCGTCCTTGGTGACGGTGGGGCCGCCGAAGCTCTTGTCGAGGATGACGTTTCGGCCTGTCGGTCCGAGGGTCAGCCCGACCGCGTGAGCCAGCTTCTCGGCGCCGGCCAGCAGCTTCTTGCGAGCCTCGTCGGTATAGAGCAATTGTTTCGCCATTTCATTTCCTTTGGGTGAGTTTTTCGTCGATCCCCTTGATGACAATCAGCAGCCAGGTTAGAAGGATTGGCCTGGCTGCTGATTGTAGCCCCTTAGGCAGTCACTGCGTCGTCCTCATCCGTGTCATCGTCAGTGTCCTCTTCCAGTTCTTCGTCATCATCGTTTGTCGCAGGGCGAGGTGCCGCAATCGCTCCGGCGGCAAGCTGCCGCAGGAGTTCAGGGACGACCGTGCCAACGTTGAACTGACCAGCGAGCCTCCGGATGACGTCGGGAATAGCGGTGGGCGGCAACGTGAACAGACACTGAAGGACCTCTTCCGGGGTCAACTGCAGCTCATACTCGTAGCTGGACGCATCCGCTCGCGCTGCAGTCGCTTGCACGACAATCCGAGGACCAGCGGGCCGCTGTGGCGCATACTGGATGCGTTTTCTATCGGATTCGAGGATGAGAGACTTCCAACCGTGGTTTCGCGAGATGCCATGTCGAATCAGTCGCATGAGAGATTCTCCTAACTTCAGTTATCCGCGGTTCGGTTGAGTGAGTCCCCATGACCACCGCGGCCAATCATGGGGACTCATGATTTCTGTTAGGCGAGCGGCAGGTTCAAACATACCCGGTGGGACAGGCGTCTCGCCTGTCCGGACAGGCGAGACGCCTGTCCCACCGGGTAGTTCACCTCTTGCCGGTCGCCTTACTTGACGATCTTCGCGAGAATGTCGCCTTCGCGCATGATCTTGACCTCGCGGCCCTCGACGGTCACGTCATTGCCGCTGTAGCGCCCGAAAATGACCTCGTCGCCCTTGTGAACCGACAGTGCGGAGCGTTCGCCGTTTTCACGCAACCGGCCGGGGCCAACCGCCAGGACGCGGCCGCGCTGCGGCTTCTGCTTCGCGGTGTCCGGCAGCAGGATGCCGCCGGCCGTCTTGTCCTCGGCCTCGAGCGGCTCCACGACGACGCGATCGTCCAGCGGACGGACCTTCAGGCTGACTTCCTTCTCTTTCGCCATGACGGATTTCCTCGATTGCAGATTGACGATTGATGATTGTCGATTGGAAGAATCCCAATCGGCAATCGTCAATCGAAAATTGATTACATCATGCCGCCCATGCCACCCATGCCGCCCATGCCACCCATCCCACCCATGCCACCCATGTCTCCCATGCCGCCGCCGTGGTGATGATCGTGATGATCGTCCGCCTTGCCCTTCTCGGGGATGTCGGCGACCAGCGATTCGGTCGTCAGCAGCAGACAGGCCACGCTCGCGCCATGCTCCAGGGCGCTGCGCGTCACCTTGACGGGATCGACGATGCCGGCCGTGCGGAGGTTCACATACTCCATCTTGTTGGCATCGAAGCCGTAGTTCTTGTCCTTGCTCTTGCTGATGTTGTTGACGACGACGGAACCGTCCCGGCCGGCGTTCTCCGCGATGTAGCGGCAGGGCCATTCCAGCGTCTTCTTCAGCAGTTCGACGCCGAGGACCTCGTCGTCGGTCGCCTTGCTTCCCTGCAGTTCCTCGGCCAGCTTGTCGAGGCACTTGCGCGCGTGCAGCAGAGCGACGCCGCCGCCGGGGACGATGCCCTCGGCCAGGGCCGCTCGCGTCGCGTGCAGGGCGTCTTCAAACAGCGCCTTGCGTTCCTTCATCTCGGTCTCGGTCGCCGCGCCCACCTTGACCTGCGCGACGCCGCCGGCCAGCTTGGCCAGCCGTTCCTGGAGCTTCTCTTGATCGTACTCGCTCTCGGTCGTGGCGATCTCGCGCTTGATCTGCTCGGTCCGGCCCTCGACGGCCTTCTTGTCGCCGATGCCTTCGGTGATGGTCGTGTTCTCGGCATCGATCTTGACCTTCTTGGCCCGGCCCAGGTAGCTCAGCACGGCCGGCTCAGGCACCTTGCCCTTGCGCTGCTCGTCGGCAGTCGGCGTCGTGATGCCGTCGAGCTGCACGCCAAGGTCCTTGAAGAGGGCCTTGCCGCCGGTCAGGACGGCGATGTCCTCGAGCATGGCCTTGCGGCGGTCGCCGTAGCCGGGCGCCTTGACGGCGCAGATCTGCAGGTTGCCCTTGAGCTTGTTCAGCACCAGCAGGGCCAGGGCCTCGCCCTCGATGTCCTCGGCGATGAGGAAGAGCGGCTCCTTCTTCTTGATGACCCACTCGAGCAGCGGCACCAGCGTCTTGACCGAGCTGATCTTCTCCTCGTAAATGAGGATGTAAGGATTCTCCAGCTCGCAGATGACGGTTTCCTGGTTGGTCGCGAAGTGAGGCGACAGGTAGCCGCGGTCGAACTGCATGCCCTGAACGACGACGACTTCGGTCTCGGCCGTCTTGCCTTCCTCGATGGTGACGACGCCGTTGGTGGCGCCGACCTTCTTGAGGGCCTCGGCCAGCTTGGAGCCGATCTCGCGGTTGTTGTTCGAGGCGATGGTGGCGACCTCGGTGATTTCCTTGTCGTCGTTGGCGTCGATCTTGTCGGCCTGGCGATGCAGTTCCTCGACGACTCGGGCAACGGCCTTCTGAATGCCGCGCGTCAGGGCCATCGGATCGCTGCCGGCCGCGATCATCTTGAGACCTTCGCGATAGATGGCCTCGGCGAGAACGGTCGCGGTGGTGGTGCCGTCGCCGGCCACGTCGGAAGTCTTGCTGGCGGCTTCCTTGACGAGCTGGGCGCCCATGTTCTCATAGGGATCTTCGAGTTCGATCTCCTCGGCGACCGTGACGCCGTCCTTGGTGACATTCGGGCTGCCCCAGCCCTTGTCGAGGACGGCATTGCGTCCGCGCGGCCCCAGGGTCGAGCGCACGGCACGGGCCAGCTTGCTGACGCCGGCCAAGAGTCGCTGCCGAGCTTCATCCGCATAGGCGAGTTGTTTCGCTGCCACTCGTCGGCTCCTTTCACATCACACGCACTCCCGGATCGGGTCGAGTCCGGGAACAGGATCATTCAAGTCAGGGAGTCTGATGCAACCTTTGCAAGTCGCTCTCAGGGGAGCAAGGCGTATGCCGTGCGGCACAGATTTCGCAAGCGCTTTAGTCTCCTGATCTTGTGACGATCCGTCGCGGAGCCGATTTTCGCCCATCGCTGCCAGAGTGGCAGGCGGACGTCGGGCGTGTGCCAAAAATGTCACGCGCCGCATCCTTGCGATGAGGGTGCGAAGAGGTATCATGAAGCGAATGCGACTGTGTCGAATGCTGCTTGCGGACTGCAAAGGGGGGCATGGAATGCGACGGACTGTCATGATTGTCGCGGGAGTGTTGTTGTTTCTTGTGGTTTTGCCGGTTCACGGACTCATCACCAGACCTCTCGAACTGACACTTCTTCTCTCCAGTTCGGCGCACATTTGCGTCGTGAAGGTCGAGAAATTCGATCCCGAACGGCCCGCGATGGTGCTGAATGTCGAGGCGGACCTGAAGGGCAAAGCCGCTCCCCGGCGCTGGCCGGTCAACCTCACCGGCGACCGCGAGGCCACGAAATACAAGCACACGCCGCAGCTTCTCAAGCGCCTGGCGAAGGACCTGTCGATTCTCGTCTTTCTCGATGAGAAGCCGGATCGCTTCCTCGGCTTCGCCTACAGCGAGGGGACATGGTTCAGTCTGGTCGGCGACAAGGACAAGGAGACTGTCCGGTGGAGTTTCACCCACTGCGAGCCGTATCTGCGCCGCACCTTCAAGGGGACGACGGCCGAGTTGCGTGAGCTGAT
>JBBSDR010000833.1:0-4200 GCA_038240465.1 Gemmatales bacterium | reverse complement strand
GCGGCCTGGCCGGGCGTGACCGGCCTTGAAGGGGCGACTCGAGCAAGGTTGCGGAGTGCATCACGTTTCTCACAGGGGCCAAACGAGAGCGACCGAAGACAATCAGGCGGCGCGGCGTGGAGCGGCAGTTCTCGGCTGAATCGCCGTGTTTGGCTTCCACGCGGGAGGTTTGCCGGGACGAAGAAACTCCATCAGGATGCCGGTGCCGGCGCCGAGGTGGACCGCGGCGAACACGAGCGGCGACAAGAGCATCATGCGACTGTCGCGCTCGCTCCAGCTAATCAGCCCGCTCGTCACCAGGACCAGCAGCAGGTACAGACTCAGACAGCCGGCGTAGAGCGATCCCAACCAGGGTGACAGCAACGACAGGAACGGCCCGGCCAGGACGCCGAGGACGAACAGCGCCGGGATGAACCCCGCCAGCGTGAACGTGTCAGGATGTTTGCGAAGCAGTCGAACCCGGCCGCGGCCATAGCGCATCATCTGGCGAACAAGGCTTCCCAGAGTGCCGCGCGGATGGTAGCGCAACTTGACGCGCGGCGTGAAAAAGCAACTCAAGCCGGCTCGATCGACACGATGGTTGAACTCCACGTCCTCGCAGGCGTCAAAGCGGTCGTCGAAGGGACCGACGACGTCGAACACTTCACGGCGATAGGCGACGGCCACACTGGACGCCTTCACGAAGCACTCGTCGGACGAATAGATGAACGAGTCGGGATGATGGCCGAGGCGCGAGGCCCGGCAAGCGGCCACGGCTTTCTGTACCGGCGTTGCCTGGGAGATGTCGAGTGGCTGCGGCCGGCCAATGCAGGCGGCGCCGCTGCGCTCGAAGGCGTCGGCGAGGTTGCCAAGGTAATCGGGGTTGTCGAGGTCGCAATGGCCGTCGATGACGACGATGAGTTCGCCGCGGGCCACTTCCAAGGCGGCATTGCGGCCGGCGCTGGACCAGATGCCGGGATTGGACACCAGTTGCAGGTTCGCATGGCGAACTTGCAAGGCGCGGACCTGAGTGCCGGTATCGTCGTCGGATTCACCGTCGGCGACAATCACTTCAAAGCGGCTGGAGTCGTAGCGCTGATGAAGGAGCTTGAACAGGGTCGCCGTGATGTGCCGGCCCTCGTTGCGGACAGGGACGAGGACGGAGATGAACGGGGCGAGGCGAGCAGGCGACTCGTTCGTGGCGATCTCCTCTCGGGGATTCCAAAGCCGGGGCCGAAGCGCGTGCGGCGACGGCAGATCAGCGGGCGAGTCTTTCCGGCTGCGCATCATGATTGCCCTCCATGGCATTCGGCCGCTTGCGGCTTAGCGGGAAAGACCGCCAAGCCGCAAGCGGCACGAGGTCAGGCGCTGCGGCGAAGCGGCCGGGACACCCTCTCACCGAGGAGCGGTCCCATCGCCGTTTCAACTTCCTCCAGACACGGAATGCGGAACCATCGGCCCAGCGTCCGGTACGGCACGCCCAGCGCGTAGAACACGGTGTAAAGCAACAGGCGCAGGTCGAGCCAGGGACTGATCCGCTGGACGTAGAACAGGTCGTAGGCCAGCTTGCGGCGAACGCTGTCCACATCGGAGTCGGGCGGCAACTGGACCTGGGCGAGACCGGTCACACCGGGACGCACTGCCAGCCGCTGGCGGTAGCCGGGTAGGGCTTGCTCCAGCTCCGGCAGGAACTCCGGACGCTCCGGACGCGGACCGATCAGACTCATGTTGCCGAACAGCACGTTGAACAGTTGCGGCAACTCGTCCAGATGCGTCATTCGCAGCACAATGCCGAGCCGGGTGATCCGCGGGTCGCCGGGCAGAGACCAGCGCGGGCCGGTCAGGGACTCGGCTTTGTGAATCATCGTTCGCAGTTTGTAAATGGTGAACGGGCGGCCGTGCAGGCCCAGGCGCGTCTGTGTGTAGAACGCGGGGCCGCGCGACGTCAGTTTCACCAGCAGCGCGGTCAGGAGGATTACTGGACCCGCCAGCGCCAGCAGCACCAGGGCCAGGAGGCGATCCCCTGCCGCCTTGATCGGGAGATACCAGTAGTAGGCCATGGGTCTGATCGTCCCCCGACCGGCCGATGCGGGCCGCTCTCGACGGGACCGGGCCGCACGCGGCGTACTGCCCTCGCAGAGGGACTCCTCCGTCCGTTCTGCTGCCCGCCTCTCTATCCTCGTCGCCAAGGGATAGCCTCCAAGCGAAGGGTTTGTACTCTCTCGGTCCCGGGCTGGCGTCGGCGAGGAGCAATCTCCCAGGCCGTCGCCGATGCATCTATACCAAAGACAGCCCTTCGGAAACCAGTCAGACTGAGCCATCGTCGAGGACCTTTTCCAGTTCGGGCAGCATTTGCCGCAACAACTCGACGCAGGGGTCCTCGTTTACCGGGACGACAGCGGAAATGTCCCGGGCGATGTAGAGCTTGAACAGGACCGGCTGGTTGGCGAAGGACTGGCGCGGATCGTCCGCAACCTGCCAGCGTCCGTCCGCTCGCCAGGTCCAGTAGAGGCGTTGCTTCGCTTCCTCGGTCGGGGTGACATGGGTCATGTCGGCGGAGTAGAAGTGCGGCGCGGGGCCACCTATTTTGGTGTCTTTCAGGGTGAATTCGACGCGCTTGCCCACCTTGAAGCCGCTGGCGCCATAGCAGACGTCCGGCGTATGGATGGCGGCGGGACCGGGCCGGCCGCAGACCAGGGCAACCGAGATGACGTCGCCGGTCTTGCGGTTGACGTAGCGCCGATAGAGCTGGCCCGCCAGGCCCTGGTCGTCGTTGCCTTTCGGCGTCAAAGTTTCGCCCGCCCAGTCGCCGAGGTTCATCGGCAGGCGGGGGAGGCTGTCGGCGGCTCGCTGCACCTTCTCGCTGACGTGCCAGCGATCGGTCCAGAACCCCTGAACGACGCCGACGACGATCACCAGAGCCAGGCCCACGATGGCAGGAAAAAAACGTCGCATCTTGAACTCCTTCTTTCAGAAATCCGAAATCCGAAATCCGAAATCCGAATGAAGAAAGAGCACTTCTGTTTCGGATTTCGGATTTCGGATTTGGAATTTTTAGTCTGGTTACGCTGCCACGGTGCCGCTGGCGGAAGGACTCTCGCTGTAGAGGTCGCCGGGGTCCGTTGCGTTGACGACGGCGCCCAGGACGCGGATGCCCAGGCTGGCGAGCCGCTGGGCGGCCGCGTACACCTTCGGCGTCTCGCTCACTTCGCGCAGAACAGACAGGATCACCGCATCGACGTGCTTGCCGATCAGCAGCGAATCGTTGGCACCCAGCACCGGATGCGAATCGACGATGATGAAGTCGAACTCTTCCTTCAACTTCTCCAGCACGCCCTGGGCGCCGCCGCGAGCCAGCGACAGCAGCACCTCGCGGTCCCACTGGCCCGCCGGCATGATGAGCATGTCCGGGACGTTCGTCGGCAGCAGGGCATCGACCGTATCGACCTCACCCAGCAGCACCTCACTGAAGCCGGGCTGCAAGGGCAGCTCGAAGAGCTGGTGGACGGCGGGCTGGCGCAGGTCGCCGTCGATGAGCAGCGTCTTGCGGCCGGCGCGCGACAGGCTGGCGGCCAGGTGGCTCGCCAGCGTCGTCTTGCCTTCGCCGGCGCCCGCGCTGGTGACCATCAGCACGCGGGCCGGTTCGCCCTGCGAGGCGTGCAGCAACTGCGTGCGGATGGCGTCGATGGACTCGGTCAGCAGCGGGTCGCCGTCCTCTTCCTCGGCCGGGGCATTGATCATCCGCTCGACGAAGGCCGACGCCGGAACGGAGCCGACGACGGGGATTCCCAGGCCGGTCGATACCTCGTCCGTCGAGTGAATGCGGCGGCGGCGGAACTCCCACATGGCCACGCTCATCATCACGGCGCCCAGGGCGATGACGCCGCCGGCGGCCGTGGCCGTCACCTGCTTCTTCCGCTCCAGCGGCATCAGCATGCCTTCGTTGAAGATCGACACGCGCGACTTGGCCAGCAGTTCGTACTTGCTCAACTCGAGCCGCTTGCCGAAGTCCGCGACGATGCCCGACTCGCGGCCGATCTCGGCCTTGAGTCCCTCCAGTTCGGTCGTCGTCGTGGCGATCTTGTCCATGTCCTTTTGCAGCTTTTCGACTTCCTTGTTCAGGGCCATTGCCTGGTTTAACAGCGGCACGGTCTCGCCCTCGAGTCGCTTCAAGCCCGTCTCGAAATCGATCCGCGCGAACTGCCTGGCCTTGACGTCCAG
>JBBSDR010000832.1:0-4202 GCA_038240465.1 Gemmatales bacterium | reverse complement strand
TTGCCGCTTGCGGCTTAGCGGACAGCCCGCTAAGCCGCAAGCGGCGGGAAGTTATTTCGCAACCGTTCCTTAGCGCGGAGCGTGGGACGCCAGAACGCCGCCCGCGCTCCGCTCCGAGGACTCCGCGTCAGGACTGACCGGCAGGCGAGAAGATGCTCCTCGAACTGAAAGACCTGACGGCGACGGAGGCACTCGGCCGCCAACTGGGAAGGCTGCTCTTTCCCGGCGCCGTCGTCGCGCTCGTCGGCCCGCTCGGCGCCGGCAAGACGCAACTCGCCCGCGCCATTGCCGAGGGACTCGCCATCGCCGATAGCCGCCTGGTCAGCAGTCCGACGTTCGTGCTGATCCAGGAGTATCCCGCCCGGCTGCCGATCTATCACTTCGATGCCTACCGGCTGCGCTCCGAAGCGGAGTTTTACGATCTGGGCGGCCACGAATACTTCGCGGGGGACGGCGTCTGTCTCATCGAATGGGCCGATCGCATTTCGGGGTGTTTGCCGCGCGAACAGTTGACCGTTCATCTCGATGTGACCGGAGAGGACAGCCGGCAGGCGAGAATCGAGGCCACGGGCCAGCGCTACGAGGATATAGTGCATGCGCTGCGGTCCGAAGGGTCTTTGTAATCCGCCATCCCAGCGAGGTGAGCCGATGGACGACCTGTCGCGCGAAGACGTCACGCAAAACATCGATCGCTTCGTTGAGGAGTTGCTGTCCGCGGCGATCATCGAGGCGCCTCCCATCGATGCCTTTGCCGTCGCCTTGCACCTTGGGCTGCGGCTCGAAGCCGATCGCGAGTCAAGCGTCGAGAAGCGTCAATGGACGGCGGCGCGAGCGATCGGCGATCACTTCAAGCAACCACTGCGCGAGCGGCTCGGCGTCCTTCGTGGCTCGCTCTCGGGACTCTTCGCCGGCGGGCTGCTGTTGCCGCTGAAGTGGTTTCGCGAGGACGTCCGTTCGTTCGATTGCAATGTGCTGAAACTGAAAGAGCGCTATCAGACGGCGTCCATCGAGACGATTGCGTTTCGCCTGCTCGACCTTGGCGAGCCGTGCGTCATCACCATTGCCGACGAGGAGAAGGTGCATCGCCGCCGGAGTAATGGGCCAAATGTCAAGAAGCAACTCGCGAAGTCGGAGCGCGACTGTCTGCGCCTGGTGAACGAACAAGGAGAGCCAGCGGTCGTTCGCCGGGATGGCTGGACCGTCCAGGGCTGGCCGGCGCCGTTTGATGGCTGGCAGCGCGTCATTCTTCGCAGTGTCGTCGAGATGGAGTAGCGCTGTCAGGCGAGCGAGGCGTGCCAACGCCCCGGTTTTCTCACCGGGGCGTTTACACGCCCCGCTCGCCTTTGGTGCGGAGGACGAGAACGGTCTGATCGTCGCCGAGCGAGTTGGACTGCTGCGACGAGGCGATGACGCTGAGCAGGCCCTGGCACAGGTCCTCGGCGGATTGCTCGCGATTCTCGTGGTGATACGACTCGACGCGGCGGGTGCCGAAAAGCTGCTGTCCCCGGACGATCGCCTCGGTGACGCCGTCGGTGTAGCACAGCACCGACCAGTCGCCGTGTCCCAGCGGAATTCGGCCCACCTGCCAGCCGCACTCGAAGTCCAGCCCCCAGGGCCTCGTCACGCAGTCTTCCGGCACCTGCACCGGCAGACCGTCAACCAGGATCGAAGGCGGCTGATGGCCCGCGAGGACCAGCTGCATTTCACCCTCGGCGAGATCGATCTGGCCGACCATTCCCGTCACGAAGGACATCACGCGCGCCTGAGCGATAATGTTATCGACGCCGCGAAATAGCACGTCCCAGGGCAGGCCGAGGGTCAGGCCCATTCGCAGCGTCGCGCGCACGGAGGCCATCATCAGGGCCGCCGGCATTCCATGACCCATGGCATCGGCGATGACGAAGGCGATGGTGTCCGGTCCGGTCCGGACAAGGTCGTAATAGTCGCCGCTGACGTGGACGCTGGGCAGGTTGACGGCGAAGGTGTCCAGGCGCGGATCGACCTCGAACGTGGGCGGAAACAACTCGATCTGGATTTGCCGGGCCTGGTGCAGTTCGGCTTCTATCTGCCTCTGAGAGTTGCGCAGGGCCATGACCTGCAGGTTCTCCCAGAGAAGGCCGGCATAGTTGGCGTACAGGCTGAGGTAACGCTGCAACGGCGGCGGCATCGGCTGCAGGCGCGGACAATGGAGATACACATGGCCGATGACGCCGGCCCGGCCCTTCATTGGAAACAGGATGCAGTAAGGGGAGGCCGGATGGGGCGTCTCCTCGTTGTCGTAGCCCTCGCACCAGATCTGGATTTCGCTGTCGCTGCCATCGGCGTGATCCCTGGCGATCTGAAGCGAGTCGTTGAAGCCGTTCTGTTGCGCTCCGGTGATTATCTGCCAGGCGTAGCCCGTCGGCAGGGCCAGTCCGACTGCGACGGACTGCGGCCTGGCGATGCGCGCGAACTGTTCGGCGAGATGACCCAGGACCGCTCCTGCTTCGTCGAGCCGCAGGAGCGAGCGCTGGAACTGCTGCAACTGCTCGAGCCAGCCGGGTTCGAGTCCCGGCCAGGAGGGACTGGAGTCGTCGGCGGGGATCAGCGCATCCGGTTCGAGTCTCGTCGAGGCGGAATGCAGGGTCAGGCGATAGTGGCTGATGCGGACCTGGTGGCCCGCTTCGAGAATCACCTGCTGAACGGGCGTCTCGCCGTGGTAGACGTGATTGAGGCTATTGAGGTCTTGCAGGAGCCAGCCGCCCTTGTCGCTGCGTTGCAACTGGGCATGGCGGCGCGAGACGTTGGGATGAGGCAAGCAGATGTCGCAGGACGCCTCGCGGCCGATGAGGTAGCGAGTCCGCTCCAGCTTGATGTGCTTCCGTTTCCCCAGCTCGTCAACGATCTCGAGGTACTCCATGGAACTGCTCCGTGCGGACTCTTCCTTCCCTCGACTCCTCGCCGGATGTCAAATGGTTGAGACTTTAGCAAGGCTCGTGCAGTGAATCGGCCCTGGAGCGAGCATCATGCGGCGTCTTCATGATCTGCTGGCGTCTGGAAAGCCGCTGTTCGCGGCGCCTGTCCAGCGCGAGGCGCTGCTCCAGATGTAAAGGGGCGTCAGGAGTTCATCTTATGCCCCACGGAAGGCCGGGCGACTGCACCAACCTGGCTGAAGGCTCACTTTTTCAGTGTTTTTGCGAGGAACTCAAACAACGCCTTTGTAGCCGGATCGTCGGCCAAGCCAAGGTCCGCGTTGATCTTGTTGTGGGTGGTCTCCCTCGCGCCGAAGACCGTGACCGAAATGCCTGCGTCTTTCAGCACGTTGCCCAGACGCTGCGCTTGCGCGCTCGTGTCCGGATGGTCGGCGACATGCAGGATCAGGAACGGAGGAATCCCCTTGTCCTTCGCCACATGCGTGACCGCGGAGAAATCGCGATGCTTCGCGGCATCGTTGCCGAACTTCTCACGGTGGCCAAACTTTGCTTGCGGCAGACCATGCACTCGACGCCGGGTCTCCGCCGTCTCAATCATGGCCGGCACGTCATAGGTGTCCCCATCGACAGGCACACAGCCTTTGGTGATGGCCAGGGACAGCCCCTCGGCCTTCAAATAGCGCTCGTCGGTGCAGATCAACGCAGCCAACTGCGCACCGGCTGAATGCCCCATGATGAAAAGGCGCTTCGGATCGCCTCCGTACTCGGCGATATGGTCGTGTACCCAGTGGATGGATTTGGCGATGTCGCGGACGATGGTCGCCATGTCCACGCCCGGCAAGAGCCGGTAGTTGGTGGAGACAAAGACGAACCCGCGTTCCACGAAGACCTTCGGCTTGAGCTGGACGCTCATCTTGTCGCCCGTTTGCCAGCCGCCGCCGTGAATCCAGAAGACCACAGGCAGGTTTTTTGCTTTCTCCGGTGAATAGACATCGAGTACCTGGCGCTCGTGTCCCGGATTGACATAGGGGATGTTGCGTTTGACGTCCTCGGCTTGCGCTTCGGACAGGAATGCGACGGCAATGAGAAAGGAGAGATGTTTCATGGCAATCGTCCTCGTGTCGAAGTAGAATATCCAATGAACATCCTACCGAATTCGCCTCCTTCCGGTCGTGGGGGGGGGTTTGGTTGTTGGGTCGGGGTGGGGGGTTGGTTTATAATAAAGCCCACCCGCCCGCGGCGTTTATCTGTTATAATCCTACACACATCGATTACTAGAGCGGGGGCTGG
>JBBSDR010000831.1:0-4205 GCA_038240465.1 Gemmatales bacterium | reverse complement strand
CCAGGCCCGGCTCGTGCAGGTGGTAGTGAACCTCCTCAACAATGCGGCCCGCTATACGCCCGATGAAGGCCGGTTGTCTTTGGCCGCGAGTCGTGAGGAGAACCATGTCGCCATCCGTGTGAAGGACAACGGCATCGGCATCCCGACGGAGCAACTGGCTCACATCTTCGACCTCTTCTCGCAACTCGAGTTGGATCCGGATCGTACTCAGGGAGGGCTGGGTATTGGTCTCACCCTGGTGCGGCGACTGGTCGAGATGCACCGCGGTTCGATCGCGGCTTCGAGTCCTGGCCCCGGCGGCGGTGCGGAATTCGTGGTTGAGCTGCCACCCGCCCCGGTCGGCCCGAAGGAAACGCTTCCCGCGGTTGAGCAGGAGGCAGCAGCTTCACGGCACATTCTGATTGTCGAGGACAACCGGGATGCCCGGGAAAGCCTTGGAATGCTGCTCCGGCTTCTGGGGCATCGGGTGCAGCTGGCGGAGGATGGCCGGCGCGGGGTGGAGTCGGCCTTGTCAATGCGGCCCGAGGTCGCCCTGATTGACCTCGGCCTGCCGGACCTGGACGGCTGCGAGGTGGCCCGATCGGTCCGAGCAGGGTTGGGAGACGACGTGTTCCTTGTCGCCCTGACCGGGTATAGCCAGCCGGAGGACAGGCAGCGGGCAGCGGAGGCGGGGTTCGACGCCTACCTGACCAAACCCGTCGAGTTGCAGCCGTTGCAAGTCTTGCTCGCGGGAACTCGCAGTTCGACGAAATAGAACAACCATGCGGAGGCAGGGGTGGGTCTGCTGATCCGCAAGGCGGATCGGACCTCCACGACGAGGAAACGAACGGCAGCATTGTCCGCCACAACCAGAATCAGCGAGCTTGTTTCCGCCGGCTTTCCGCCGTTGCTGTGAAAATGCCGCCGGCGTTCTCGGAGTCGAGAGCGCCGGCGTTCTGGTTCTTGAGGACAAAAAGAGCCTTATCCTGGCAAGGGATCGTTGTTTGGAATCGGGAGCCTCGCTGCACGATTTGCATCGCGAAGGTAAATGTCCGATCCATCCGTTGTTTGAGAGCGTTGTTACTTCTTCTTGGGCTTTTTCTTCGCCTGTGCCAGATCGGAAGCAGCGACTTCCTTCACTTTCTTCGGCGTCCTCGGATTTTTGAGCAGTTCGGCCGCGTCATGAGCAGGTTTCTTGCCGGTCGCCATGAGAGACATTCCCCCTTGATGAGTGGGCGATGTGTTTTGTGACTGATCGAGTGTACAAAGTGGTTTGAAGATATGCAAGTGTTTTCTTCAGTTGATGCGAAAATAGGACGGCTAAGACGGAATTGGTGGGAAAACACCGCTTCTGCGGCAACGTCCTTCTCCGTGGAGCGTGCGGTCGTTCGAGGTGCGTTCAGGCGGACAGGACGAGGAGAAAATGCACTCGTCAGAACTGTTCCAGGAACCTTCTCGGCGACGAAAAAGTGTCGGAGTCGAAAAAGTCTCGCGAACCGATAATTCCATTGCGGTTTTTTCGAGCCAATAGCTACCAGTCGTTCGTCAGTTGGTACTTTGGCCGAGGTGAGAATGGGTTTTAGAGGGCTAAAGCGATGCAAAGTCCCCACATCCAGGCGGTTTCTCTCAGTGACTGTCTCTCAGAGGCGAAAGCCCCTTCTCCTCGCGGCCTCGCGGAAAAGTTCCTGCAAGTAGTAGCATTCTCTTCCAGTCTCTGGTAGGATCTTGCTAATTCGTGGGTCGGATACCGCTTTCCTTGGCTTCTCATGGAGATGATACCGTGGACTCCAGCGACGTCTCTGCGACTCTCGATCCGTCGTCATCCTCTGCCACCGAACAACCTCCTTCGGTGCCTACCCCCGTTCCGGCGGCACCCGCTGTGGACCTTCGCCAGCATGCTTTCCTTCTTCAGCAGTTCGCCGCTGCGCCTGGTCAGAATCTGACGGCAGGTGACGTCAACAAGAAAATCCCGAGAGCAGTCCAGAAAGCCCTGGGACTGACGCCCGATGTCGCCAATGAAGTCCGCAAAACGCTTGTCGAACAGCAACACCTGTCGGCCCACAAGGATGGTCGGAAGGTTTTCTACAAGGTGACCGATCAGGGACGGGCTTACTTGCAGACGCTGACTCCCTACGAAGTCCCTGACGCCAAACCGCGCGGCGCGATCATTCCTCCATCGAGTGATACCGTTCGGCGTGAACGTGAGGCCTTTCTGCTCCTTTCCCTGCTGAAAGCTCCACACCAGAGGCAAACGAAGGGGGATGCCAACAAGAGCCTAGGCTCCAAGGCACTGGCGATGAATCGCGCGACGGCGGCCCACGTCCGTCAGGAACTGGCCGACAAGGGGATGATCAACATCGAGAAGGGACCGCGAACCGCTCACTACACACTCACACCTGCGGGACGCCTGCAACTCGGCGGACTGGAGTTCTACGGCAACTCTCTGTTCAGCCTCCGGGGACGGGTGTTGAATGAATTGCTCGAAGCCGCCCGTGATGCGGCCAAGCAGTTCGAGGCCCCCGAACGTAAGCCCGCAGTTCCCGTATCGACCGCCGAAATCGCGCATGCAGTGATGGAGGAGTTCAACGCACTGCGCCGCGAAAAGTACCACTCCTCGGGAATGGTCCCCATTCACGAGGTCCGGCAGCACATTCGCAGCCTTTTCGGCGACGCAGCGGGACGGCACGACATTTTCGACGAGGTAATCCGGCAACTGCGGCAGGAGGGCCGATTGCGGCTATCGTCAATTTCGGATCACTCTCGCGCTACCCCGGAAGAGCTACAAGATTCGATCCCTGGCGTCGGTGAAACACTCTTCAACCTCGAGGTCGCCCATGAATCCGCTCTCGCCTGAGAATCCTTTTGGTGTGGATCGTCTTAACGATGTCGGCTGCTTCCGTCCCGATTTGGACGTCATCTCCATCGGTGCGCCCATCTCGAGAACGCTCTCGGCGGAAATTGAGGCCGTTCGGAACGCGAACCAGCCTGAGGCAAAACGGAAGATCCAGGTTCTGCTCGGTCAGCCCGGCTACGGCAAGACTCACCTCTTCGGCCGGCTCCTTCACGAGATGAAGGAAAGCGTCGTGCTTGTTTCGGTTCCGCAGGCTAATAACACTCGCGCGCCCGACGCGAATGTTCAGTGGCGGCTTGTTGAGGTGCTGTTTCAACCGGATACCAGCGGAGTCTCCACGCTCAACCGCCTGTTCGCTCGGCTCCTGCGTCCCTCTTTTGAGGCTTACCTCAACAAGCTCCCCGCTCAATTACAGGCTCAGCACGCCGCGCTGTTACAGCGAATCGAGGATGAAGAGGGCGACTTGCTGAGGATTTTCACGGCCGTCTCATCACTTTCCCCGTTTCATGCCCTGGCAGAGTCGCTTCTCAAGCGATTTACCACTTTGCCCGCTGCGCCTGTCCGGGCCATGGTCCTGGGTCTGTCCCAGGCGGCAGGGGAGGCACGCCGGTGGCTGCGTGGTGAAACCCTCTCAGAAGAACAATCATCTGCTCTGCGATTGCCCGAACAACCCCCCACACCAACGGAAGTCCTGCAGGTCGTTGCTTTCATTCTGGGCGAACTCAAGATCCCCCTCTTGCTCTGCCTCGATCAACTCGAATTGCTGATCGAGAAGGGTAGCCAGAAAATCGTTCCTTTCACTTCACTGTTGATGGGCTGGCTGCAAGAAGTTCCCAATCTTCTCATGGTCGTCGGCTGTCTCAGGGATATCTGGATGAAAGAGATCCAGGGAGCGATGACTTTCGGATCGTTCAACGACCGAGCCATCATTCAGGAACTCCAGCCGCTGACCCCCGAACAAGCCGTCGAGCTTCTGAGGCGCCGGCTCAAGAGCCGCCTCGATCCCCGTGGCGAGGTGTGGCCATTCGAGACCGCTGACGTCAAGGAATTTGTCAAGAAGGAGAATCTCGTCTCTCCCCGCGGCTTTATTCAACTCTGCTGTCGCTTGCTCGAGGTCTCTGACGCCAAAAAGGATAACCAGCCGACCAGGATGATGGGCGACACGGTTACGTCAACCCCTCCCCTCCCCATACTGTTTCAGCAGGAATGGAACAGGCAACTCGAGGCCATCCAGAAAGCCGGGAAAGCTGCCGTCCACTACCAAGAAGAAGAACTCTGGGAGGGATGCAAGCAAGCGTTGCTGCTAGCCGGCAACGCATTGCCACCTGGCCTGACCCTCCTCACCTGGCATGAGAAGGCACTGCCGCAATCGCCT
>JBBSDR010000830.1:0-4208 GCA_038240465.1 Gemmatales bacterium | reverse complement strand
CGTTGGAGGGTCATTGCTTCACTCGCGGCCCAGTGCCGACGCATCCGTTCATTCATCAACGGACGCAGCAGTTCATACTTGCGTCGCACCGCTTCAAGTGTGGCATCTCGGTTCATACAATTACACCATGCAGTTGTCATGCCGATTGTTCAATTAATTTTTGCCCGGTTCCTTAATCTGGGTCGCCGGCGACTTCAACCAAGAGATGATCCCTCCCCATCGCACAGGAAGCGCGGCAGGTCATGTATGCCTAATCAACGAACTGAATGGACTCAACTTGACCTGTCTGACAGAGAACCTGTTGGTGATTTACCCTCCACCAGTCGTTCAAGTTCCACTGCCCCTCATCGATCATCTCTGCGTGGGTGGCGGCCTTCAACTTCGGTCGGGAACGACTGTGGCGAGCTGGGATGTTCCTATGATTGGTAATCCTCCTCTCCACATCACGGACCATGTGGGTGTGTTCGCTGACCTGGAGTGCTTGTTCTAATACGGTGACATCGGTCAGAAGTGGCCGGCCGCCTTGATGCCGCGTCGGCCCGCTCCTACCACTTCTTATGCCGCGAGGTGACAAGGGCGTTCCGTCTCCCTCGAAGGCTGATCGACTCCTGCCCGAAGGTGAGGGCTTCCGGCTGCCGAGCCGATGCGACCACCACATCACGTCATCACGAACCGATCCAAGCCGTCGCCTCGTTGCCTCATGACTTTCCGAGCAGGAGATCGACCGTCCAACACCCCCTGATATGGACGCCAGGACCATGGAGATGTCCGAGAACGGCATCATCCACGCAACCCGCATCTTCAAGTGCGTCAGCGAGGATCGCAAGCCGGTCGGGGTCGAGCGTGCCGGCGGGCATGAGGCGTTCGTCAAATGCAGCTTGAGCCACCCCACGCACCATCGCGGTCACTGGGACGGACTCGCTCGACACGGGAGCGGAAGGGATTGCCCATGAGATCGCGAATCAGCCCGCACTGAAACACACGCTCGCTCCGCAGTCCCGCCGCTTTCCTTGCCCAACCCTCTGCGTTTCCCGGTTGCGGCAAACGCGCAGCCTCAGCAGCAGCCAGCGCCGCGTAGATGTAGGCCTCCGCCTCGCCACTGCGGACCTGACTCGCTGCCGCGTGGGCCTCACTCAACTCCTCCTCGGAGCAAAGGCCCTCGGCGTACTCTTCCGCGACCTCCACGGCGCGACGGCTGCGAGGGTCGGTCAACACGCTCCAGTGGCGACGAACGCATGCGACCGCCAGCAAGCGGCCCTTTCGGTCGCTTACTCGATCACCGAGGAATTCCAGCAATACCCTGGGCCGTGTCGCCGACAGCCAGGCTTTCTCATTCATGCCACCACCACCGCATCGGGATCGGATACTGCTTCAGCTCCCGGCGTGCGAGCCGACGCTTTGCCACTGCGTATACCTCGGCCCCGTACTCTCGCCCGGCTTCCGCTGCGGTGATCTCGACCACGGGCCGGTTTAGCACCACGTCGATTTTACGACAAGGGCCGCGATACCAGCGAAAGTTGGGGAGGGTCTTGAGCGTCACGAGATGCCAACCGTCATTGAGGAAGCGGCACTGCAAAGTGTCGCTGACCGGGATGTACTGCGGCGGTATCTCTGCTTTCGGCTTACCTTGCCGTTTGCGTCCGGGTTTCTTGACACGTCGAAGCTGCCCCGTCGCCGGGCAGACATACCACGGCTTCCAGCGCATCTGGTGCAGTGGCCGACCGTATTGCAATGACCCATCGCCATTGCAAGGGATGCCGTCGATCAGAATGACACAGAGGGTGACGTAGCCTTCGACATGGTCGCGGACATGATCCTGGACAGCCGAGTTGCGGCTGATGTGTGCGCAGATTTCGGAGAAGACCTTGTCCCACGGCCTGCCGACCTGGGAGTCGAGATAGCGACGCAGCGGCCCGAGGTGTTCGTTCAGGTACTTCGTGCGGCCGCCCCAGCGCGTCTTGATCCCTTCACGACAGGGAGGGCCGTCCTCTCCGTAACGTCGGAGCTGACGCTGATAGCCCTTGGGCTTCTTCCACGAGCGGCCTTTCTTCCGGGGCCGCTCGACAATCACCTTGGCCATGTCGGCACGCATACAGCTTCTCGATGAACAATAGCAAGACCAGGGATGTACAGACTCGGACTTGCCCCTCGGACACCCATCGCCTCCTGGAGGTTCAGAAGCTGGGACCGAGCCGGGTTCCGCCCGCTCTTGATGCAGCCGGTCAGAGAGCTTCCGCGCGTTCGCCGATGACTTGCCTCGTTATCCTGCTGCGGCAGATGCGGTTGACAGCCTGCGGGTGCAGGTCTTCCACGGATCGACATGATCCTTGGCTTTGGTCGAGGAAGTCCTCATGGCATTCCTTCTTGAACAGTCGCTCCTCGCCGTCCATCAGTTGTCCGCCGCCGCCTGGTTTGGAGCCTTGGTTTACCGCCTCTTGTTCGTTGACCCTAAGTCGTTGCAATTCTTCCGCCAGGAATCGGACCACGAGCGGTTCTCACTGCACCTCGCCAATGGAATGCGAGGCGTCGTGCTTGCGGCGCTGCTGACCTGTGGTTTGTCGGGGTTCACGCTGCTCGGCCTGCGCTGGACGAACACCGTCGGCTGGCTCACCCTGATGGGCGTCAAGGCGGCCGCCTGGATGGGAGCATTCGCGCTGTTTGCGTACATCTCCTGGGTCTTCTGGCCTCGGCGCGTGTTTGCCATCGAGGCCGAGTATCGGAGAGTCCGGGGACAGGGGATCGTGCTGGCCGTAACCATGATCGCTCTGGCCGGCCTGGGCATCGTCCTGGGCCAGTTAGGACAGGCTCTTCGATCCTCGCAGCTTTGACGATCGGGCGTGCGGCTCTGAACCCCTGGTCCTGCTCTCCTGTCCTGGCTGGGAGTCTGGCGGAGTCTGTCTGGCTGGAATAACCTCTGCCCGAGCGTCCCCGGCACGCGGGTCACAAGCGCTGTCGATTGCAACCTGCGGTGAGGAGCGTGCAATGCAGAATGTCATCATGCTCCGGGAAATCGAACTGGTCCCCGTGCTGGAAATCGAATCGTTCCAGTTCAAGACACAGGACCGCCCACATCCTTCGGGAAGCCGCGCAGAACTGGGAAATGCCTGGCATCGCTACTGGCTTGACGCGCTCGCCGATTCCGGCGTCATTGGACTGGACCCCATCTATCCGGGGTCACAGCATGTTTCGACAGCGTCGCTGGTCGCCTCACCCATGCTGGAAAATATCTTGCGAGTTCTCTTGCGAGATGGAGGCGGGGTCGAGACGTTGTCCGATCCAGAGACGATCCCGGTGCTGAATGGCGGCCTGGCCCTTCGCGGTCTCAACACGACAGTTCTGATACAGCCAACTTGCTGTTCCGACCTACGAGACGTAGCAGGCTGGAGAAACGCGGTGAGGTGTGGTGGCGACTGGCAGATGCTGTGGATCGGACATCCGTGGGTATCGGTGCGGTCTGAGGGATCGCATCTGCTCTTGAGCCAGCCGCACGAATCGAACGATCCAGTTGCGCGATGGGCTGTCACTCCCGCTGAACTGGAGCATGCTGTCACGGTCGCCGAACGAGGATTGGAGACGTTCGCTGGATCGGTCTCGGCCGCACTGATTTCGCTCGGCTATGCGGGAGAGGCAGAACTGATGGGCCGGCGGTTGGCGGGGTCGGATAGCCCGATTCCGGAAAGACGTGGAGTAATTGAGTAAGCGCCTTCTTCGCCGAACTCGGCGTCCACGATGGCCCAGTACAACGCGGCAAAAAATCAGGATCGCCCAAGCAGCACGTCCACAGCCCAACAGCCCCGAGAGTGTACTCCCGATCCTCGCGGGAGCCGTAGATCGGCGCGACGCTCCATCACGTCCAGAATGCCGCATCGGGCTGCCTGCGTATCGGGGTCGAGGAACGTGCCGAGGCGACGACAATAGGCGGCGGCCAACAACCGGATTTTGCGAATCGACCCTTCAGCGTAGAGAGTTGACAACATAACTCCCGGATCAGCGCAAGCGTCCCACTCCGCCTCGGTCATCCGCTAGTCCTCCGGCGGCTCTGGCACTAATTCTACAGCAACAGTTTTAACTTCAGCTTTTTGTGCCGTTTCTTCCAGGATTTTTGATAGGACTGCCGCGCGACGCGATTCCGTTCGAGGTGGTAGTTCACCAACTCGATGGCCTCCTCTTCCGTCAACCTCGGCCGCTGCAGCGCGCTGCGTAACAGG
>JBBSDR010000829.1:0-4210 GCA_038240465.1 Gemmatales bacterium | reverse complement strand
CTGGACATGGGGTGCAATCCTTTCGTGGCGCGAGTGGTTGGCACTTCTCACGTCATTGCAAGGATTCACCCCTTCTTCGTCAACCAGGCACCAGGCAACGTAACCTCCTGCTGTACCTCAACCTCAAAGCGGGACGATCTCTGGAGCCGGCAGTTACGAATGCGGCGATCTGTTCGGCGCGGCGAGGAGCGAACTCGTCGAAGCGGTCGTCGAGGGTGTAGGGCGCGAGGAAATCGACGCAGACCGAGGCGACTTCCTTGAGGAAGCGCTCGAAGGATTCGATCAACTCGGCCAGGACCATGCGCCGCAGTTGGCCCATGTGCCGTCCATAGACTCCTGGATTCACCGTTCGCGGATCGATGTGGTTGGCGATGTAGTTGATCGGCGAGGTGCCGATACTGCCGGATGCATCGAAATGGTCGATGGGGCAATCTGCCTCCGGCAGCAGGGGCAACGTGTGCTGCAAGAGCTGCCGAACCATCTGGTGGAGATCGATGGGTGGCCGGGCCAATGCTGTTTCCTTTTTGCTAATGCCCTGTTGGACACAGCGACGGAAGCTTAGGATCGATGGCGAAACAACTTCCTGCCGCTTGCGGCTTAGGAACGGTTGCGAAATAACGTCCCGCCGCTTGCGGCTTAGCGGGCAGTCCGCTAAGCCGCAAGCGGCAAGAAAGAC
Source organism: Gemmatales bacterium (assembly GCA_038240465.1). Classification (GTDB taxonomy): domain Bacteria; phylum Planctomycetota; class Planctomycetia; order Gemmatales; family Gemmataceae; genus JBBRIK01. Next base: position 3,534 of record JBBSDR010000829.1, on the reverse strand, counting down.
GGAATTTATTTCGCCGTCGGTCCTTAAGGAACACCGGGACTGTCGGCGTCATCCTGTTCCTTGTACTCTCGGAGTTCCCAGTCGTTGTCGAAATCCGCCCAGGAGAAGAGAAACGTACGACGGCGGCGCCAGTTCCTTGTATCGGCAAGTTCATTGAGGCGGGCTGGATCGATGGGTTCGCCGCGAGCGGTCGAGCCGGGGGTCCTGTCGAACAGGAGAAGGTCCTTGCCGATCTTGCGGAGGGCTGGGGCAATCTCGTCGCCGGGACAGGGGATGTCCAGTTTGGAGTTCAATCGGGGATCGCCATCGACGATCCACCACGGTTCGGGCTGGCTTTCGATCCAGTCCGCAAGGGCGGTGGCGGGCAGGGTGTAATGCGGAAGGTCGCGCACGCTCATGGACGTCCTTCTTTCGCTTCCATGTTTCCCGGTTCGAGCTTCAATCCCGACACGGCTCGGCTGCCGTGGAGTGTTTCCTATGGGGCGAACCGTTGCGGCTCACGAGGCGAGGAACTTCGGCTCGCCGAGCGGAAAACAAAGCCACCTGAAGTGTAGCGGAACGAACAGGCCATTGCCAGAGAATGCCGATGTGTGGAACAGCAACTCCACAGCGAAAGCCCAGAGGGAGGCAGAGGCGGCGGAAGAGGTCCTGCGCGAAGAGAGAGGCAGTTCAACGGTGAGTTCAAAGGTGAGTTCAAAGGTGTCTGACCTTTGCGACCCACCTTTGCGACCCTGAAACCTTTGCGACCCTTGCCATCGGTTCCCTGCCACCTTTTTCTTGCCTGCTGCCGCCCCTCAGCCGAACAGCGCGGTGACGGGTTGGCCGTCGCAGGCGCGATAGGGTCTGCCGGCGCGATCCTGAATCTCACTTTCCGGCGACAGTCCCAGTCCGTGATAGAGCGTGGCGAGGTAATCCTCCGGTGAGACGGGCTTATCCTTGACGTAGCCTGCTTGAGCATCCGTTGCGCCGTAGACCTGGCCGCCGCGGACGCCGCCGCCGGCCAGAAGGGCTGTCTGGCACTTGCCCCAGTGATCGCGGCCCTGGGTGGCGTTGATCTTCGGCGTCCGGCCGAACTCGCCGACCGCCGTGACGAGGGTGTCGGCAAGAAGGCCGCGCTGATCGAGATCGTCCAGCAAGGCGGACAGACCCTGATCGAGCGGCGGGATGCAGTACTTCTCCTTGAGCATGGCGTAGCCGGTCACGCCTCCCAGCGCTCCGGTGCCGCCGTGATTGTCCCAAACATTGGCGACTGTTCCCCCGGGCGTCACAAACATCCAGACGACCGAGACGAGCCGGACGCCTGCCTCGACGAGTCGCCGGGCCAGAAGGAAACTCTCGCCGTACTCATTGCGGCCGTAGCGATCGCGCAGGCTGGCCGGTTCGAGGTCGAGGTTGAACGCTCGTCGCGCTGCCGAAGACGTCAGCATGCGAAAGGCCTGTTCGTAGTAGCCGCCGAGTCCATCCGCCTGACCGGCCTTCTGCAGACGTCTGTCCTGGTCCTCAATGGCGCCGAGCAGGCCGCGGCGAGCGAGCATGCGGCTCAAATCGAGATCGGGCGCCGGCGTCAGCGGATGGGAGGCCGGCTCGCGCGAGTTGGGGGCGCTGCGTGGCTCCATCGGATCGTGGCGCGGGCCGAGAAAGCCGGCGTACGTTCCCGAATAGGTGACACCGTCGTGGCCGATCGGGCGCGGAACGGTGACGCAGGCCGGCAGGTTGCCCGGAGGCGTCAGGGCCGAGACAACGGAGCCGAAGAAGGGAAAATCGCCGCGGCGTCGCTGGTTGCGCGGCACCGCCAGGGTCGGGTTCAGTTTGCCGGTCAACAGGTGATAGACCGATGGCTCGTGATTATCGCTGTTGTGCGCCAGCGAGCGGACGAAGGCGATCTTGCCGGCATGCCGGGCGAGTTTCGGCATTTGATCGCAGATATCGATGCCGGGAACTGCTGTCCGAATCGGCGAAAAGAGGCTGCGAATGCCCTGGGGCGCATCGGGTTTCATGTCCCACATATCCTGCTGCGGCGGCCCACCCCAGAGGAAGATGTGGATGCACGATTTGGCATGGCGCGGGGTCGAGGGTGCTGCTTCGAGCAGTTGCGGCAGCGTCAGAGCGCCGAGGCCGAGCTGGCCAAGGCGAAACATGGCATCGCGGCGGTTGAGCATTGAGAATCCCCCTTCTGGTAGGCTTCTCTAGCATACCCCGTTTGCCGGGAGAGTGAACAGCGAAAAACTCACTTGCGATTGACGCGCCTCCCTGTACCCGTCGTGGTTCGCCGCCTGTCCATCCGATCCGTCTTCAACGTCTGCCGAAGAGGTGCGGATGCAGCCTTTCTGGATGCGGTGGGCGGCGGCGATCGGCGTTGCCGTGGCAGACGTGGACAACCACTTACCGGGTCCTGAGGTGCGGAGAGCCAAACTGCCGTGTCGGGACACGTTAATCAAATTTGGTAGGGAGCCTGTCCCCTTATCTTGGTTGCCCCTTTTCTTGGTCGGTTCTTGCCGCCTTTTACTTGCCGACCTTTTTCTTGCCATTTCCCGAACCAGGCAGGTTGTCAAGGAGACGGTTCCTGCTCCTGCGCTGGATCGAAACCGATGCGCCGTTTTGGCTTCGGATCGGCCGGAGGCGTCATGAGTTGGCGAATGGCCGACACGAGCTGGCGGATGGCGTCGTCGTGGCCGGTCACCTTGCGTTCCAGTTCCAGCAGTTTGGCCGCCAGTTCCTTGTGGGCGAGGGCTAACTGGCGCAGCTTGATGAAGGCCCGGACAACGAAGACGCTCACCTCGACGGCACGCGGGGAATTGAGGATGGCCGCCGCCATGATAGCGCCGTGTTCGGTGAACGCATGAGGCAAGTTTGGCGAGAACTTGAGTTTGCTGAGGTGGTCACAATTTGTGACCACCTCCTGCTTCTCCTCGGCAGTCAACTGGAAAAGGAAATCAGACGGGAATCGGTCCTGGTTCCGCTTGACTGCCTGGTTGAGTGCTTTGGTCGTGACCGCATACAGGATTGCCAAGTCCGAATCCAGCACGACTTTTTGGCTGCGAATATCGAGAATCATGGGTTCAATCTGATCGACCAAGATGCTCTGCTTTTTCTCTGGCATGTCGAGTTCCTTCCGCGTCTCCGAGGTGGTCGCGATTTGCGACCTTGAAGAAGGGGACCGCGATTCGCCTACTTCGACTGTGCCAGCGAGGCGAGCCGGGAGCGTAAGCGACTGGAGTCTGCGCGAGACCCCAACGCAACTCCGGTCGCTGACGTAACGCAACTCCGGTCGCTTACGCGCAGATAAGGGACCGGCAGACTGAACATCTGGCGAAAATCCACGACCAGCGCGTTTCGGCCATCGCTGGCGTCGATGAAGGCGCTCAACATATGCGGGCCTTCGCGGCGCCCTTGGCGAACGCCTTCCCAAAAGCCGCGTTTCGCATAATCCGAGTTGATTCGTTCCCACGTCTCCAGAGCGGCAATCGGACACAAAGCCGCCAGCAGGACCTTGTCGTTGGCGAGATCGCAACTTTGCGTCACGATGATGAGATT
>JBBSDR010000828.1:0-4211 GCA_038240465.1 Gemmatales bacterium | reverse complement strand
GGAAGCCGCACTGCTGGACGTGTACCGCAGTTTGACGCTGGTGATGAGCCGTTCCACGAGACCGGCGCCTGAAACCCAGGTGAACCAGACGGCGGAACTGGCTGAATCCCTCCGTCGGGCGCTGGACGATCCGTCCTACGATGAGTGCCTGAGAAGGCTTCTCACCCTGATCCGTTCCGGCGGAGCGGTGACTCAGCCGAACGAAATGCGCGACATTGCGAGCAACCTGTTCGCGGCCCGGCTGCGCGTTCTCAACGGACTCCTTTTCGCGGTGATCCGGGCCGAGACGCAAGGGCTTGTCGTGTTGGGGGCGGATCGACTTCGTGAGGACATGCGTCAACTGGAGCGGCAACGGGCTGACATGCTCGATCACTGGCCGGTCTTCGACCAGGGTGACGCCGAGGCCGCCCGCGCCGAAGCCGCCCTGGGGGAGTGCATGACGCTCGAAGAAGCGTTTGCCGGTTTGCTGCACGTCAGACCTGAAGGACTGGAAAGATTGGCTGGGGAGCGGCGCGCGGCGAGCCGGCCGTGACTCAAGGAGGACGTCATGGCATTTCGCCTCAAGATCCGGCGACATGTCTACCAGCAGCTCAATTCATGCGGGCGTCCTGATGCGGTGCTGGCCGATGCGTTTATCCGACTTCGCGAGCAACTGGCCGAGTATCCGCAGCGGTATTTGCAACGCATTCAAGAGCCGTTCGATGGGATGGCTTACGGCTTCAACATGGTCGATCCCGGCAACCGTTTTTGCGAACACCATTTCATTTTTCACGTCCTGTTCGGAGCAGATGAGGAATCCGTTGTCGTGGCGCGGGGCCTATCTGCGCGTCCTCGGAGCATGATCTTGTCCACGCAAAGCAACGGGCGGCCCCAGGGGCCGCCCGTTGTGACTTCCGGGGTATCGTCTACTTCAGGACCTGGGAAGAGGAAGGCTCTCGGACGAGCCGCAGGCCTCCCTTTTAAATAGTGGGCGGAACTGCGACCCGCGAGGTTGTTCCAGACCGCCCACTATTTAAAAGGGAGGCCTGCGATCAGCGAGTCTGAAACAGCCTTCCTCGTGACGAATGACAGACAGAACGCCAGAGCGACGCATCATCGCTCGTGTTGCCGAAGCAACAGGCTAGACCTGGTCCCCGAAAGCTGCGATGAACATAGCACGCCGCTTGACGAGATCGCAAGCGGTAAATCGCCTCACTTTGCAAATACCGGAGCCGGCAGCGTCTGTCCTCGCATTGCGTTCACAACGGCGTCCAGCTTGCCCAGCGCCTTCCACACCGTCGCCGATGGGACGACACGATTCGCCATCCGCCATTCGCTCGCTTCAATCAACGGCTTGCTGCCGGTCCCGTATCCCTCCGGCGTCAGCGCCAGCCAGTCGCCGTCGCCCGGTCCCGCGATCTCCAGCAGCGTCAGCAGATGCCGGCCACTCTTCGCCTCGAACACGCGCACTACGCCATCGTAGCAGCCGGCCGCGACGAGGCGGGTGTCAGTCGTCAGCGCCACCGCATAGACTAGCGATCCGGCGGACAGCGTTCGGAGAGAGGCCCCCGTCGCGCCGTCCCACAGGATCACGCTGGCGTCGCCGCCCGCCGATGCGATCGTCTTGCCGTCCTTGCTGATGGCCAGTTCATGCACCGCCACGCGATGACCGCCAATCAGTTTCTCGCGCTCCGCAGTCTTCGTGTTCCACCAGTACAGTCCCGACTCATACCCGGACGAGATGACCTTCGTCCCGTCGCCATTGAACGCAACCGCGAGGACATCGAGCGACATGCCGCTGAAGGTAAGTTTGCCCTGGCGCGTGTCGGCCTCGATCAGCTTCACCGTGCGGTCCTTACTCGCCGTCGCCAGCCATTTGCCGTCGGGGCTGTACGCAACTGCGTAGACGAAATCCGAGTGCGGCTCCAGGATCGCCTCGTTCTTCAGTGTCGCCATATCCCAGAGACGCACGCTCTTGTCGAAACTGGCCGAGACCAGCTTCTTGCCGTCTGGCCGGAACGCGACACAGGCGACGACGTCATCGTGTCCGCGCAGGACCGTCTTCAGCTTCCAGCCATCGACCTCGAACAGCCGCAGATCGCCACGCGCCGACGGCTGTCCTCCCGCCACGGCGAGGAGTGTGCCATCGGGGCTGAACTTCAGATCGTTGACAGCGCCGAGAACGTTCGTCATCGCCTTGATGGGCCGCACGGTTTCCAGGTCCCAGATGCTGACCCGGCCATAGCTTCCCGCCGCGAGCAGCTTGCCGTCGGGACTGAAGGCGACGGCGGTGATCGGCGACAGCGGGCCGATGCGGAGCGTCAGCGCCAGCTTGTCAGGCTTGCCGGCATCGAGGATACCGGCCGGCGGCACGGCGGATGTCGGCAGCGACACGAGCAGCTTGCGCCGCTTTGGCCCTGGTGTTGTGATGATGGTGCCGGTGTCGTCGGGTTTCTTGCCTTCGGCGGCGCCGCTGTCAATCCAAAGTCGCAGCAGGGCGATGGTTTCGGCTGGCACTCTGACGTCGCCGGGCGGCATGCGCGTATCGTCGTCCTTGCTCAAGACACGCTTGAGCAGTTCGCTGTCGGCGCTTCTGCCGGCGTGAATGACCGGCTTCTTCGCGACTTTCATGAAGGCGTCGTAGCGGTCCAGAGACAGGCCGCCGGAGACATCAACTTCCTTGACGTTGCGCACATTGTGACAGGCGAGGCAATACTTGCGCAGGGCAGGACGAACATCCTGCCAGTACGTCGGCGTCTGAGCGCCGGCGTTCGCGCCGATGAAACCCACAATGACGATCGCGATGGAGTTGCGCAAACGAGTCGCCCTCTTCGCCGCTTGCGGCTTGGCGGAGGAGGATCGCCAAGCCGCAAGCGGCAACTCGATCACTGAATCATCTGGAACGACCGCGCGTTGAGCAGCGCCCATAGCACGTCTTGCAATCCCTCGCGTTCCGACGGCGCCGCCTTGAGGAGTTCCAGAAATCGCTGCATCTCGTCAATCTTCGGCGAGCGCGACAGCGTCAGCAGGAACAACTCCTCAATGATCTCCTTCGACGTCTTTTTCGCCTTGAGCAGTGTCTCGATACGCCCCGCCGGCGCGGCGATCTTGCGATTGAGGAAGTCGCCATTGAGCAGGTGCAGCGCCTGAGCGATGTTCGGCTGCGTGGTCCGCTCGCATTCGCAGGTGATGCGCCGCGCCGGCCGGCCAAATGTGTCCATCAGGAAACTGCGCACCTTCGTGTCCGGCAACTGAATGGCTCGCGTCCCCAGCGGCAGGCCGACATACTTCTCGCGCGTTCCGGTGGCCATGTCGATGGCGTCGGCGATCTGCTCCGCCGTCAGCCGCTTGACCGTGAAGCGCGCGTGATAGCGATTCGAGCCATCCGCCCGGTTGCCGTCGGCCGCCTGGGCGCTGAGCTGATACGCCCGCGAGGACAGGATCAGCTTCAGCACGGCGCGCAGATCGAACTTGCTCTTGACGATCTCGCCGGCGATGGCGTCGAGCAACTCGGGATTGCTTGGCGGATTGGTGCTGCGCATGTCGTCGATCGGCTCGACGAGTCCCTTGCCCATCAGGTAGGCCCAGAAGCGATTGGCGAGGTTGCGGGCGAAGTACGGATTGTCGGGCTGTGTCAGCCACTCGGCCAGCTTGCGCCGGCGGTCGAAGGGATCGTCCATTTCGGGTCCGTCGAGAGCGTGCGGCTTGACGATGCCGCCCTTGCGCGGATGGCTCACTTCGCCGGCGTTCTTCAGATAGATGACCGTCTCGCGGCCGAACAGGCCGAACTCCTGACTGGTCTTCGTTCCCAGGCGCGCGAAGAACGCGGCCAGGCCGTAGTAATCGTCCTGCGTCCACTTCTCGAACGGATGATGATGGCACTGGGCGCATTGCATGCGGACGCCCATGAACAGTTGGGCCGTCGTCTCCGCCTGATTGGTGGCCCCGACCGAGAGGGTGAAGAAGTTGGCCGGACCGTCGGTGCAGGTGCTGCCCTCGGCGGTGATGATCTCACGGACCATCGCGTCGAGCGGCTTCCGGTCGCGGATGGCGGCACGGACCCAGTTGTGGAAACTCCACATGCCCTTGTCCTGGATCGTCTCGCGGTTGATCCGCAACAGATCGCCCCACTTGTACGCCCAGAAATCGACTAACTCCGGCCGATCCAGTACCTTGTCGATCGCCTTCAGGCGCTTGTCGGCAGAGCGATCGGCGAGGAAGTCGCGCACGTC